>NZ_CZPZ01000002.1 GCF_001458775.1 Candidatus Nitrospira nitrificans | reverse complement strand
TGGAGTTATATTGAAGTCCGTTGAATTTTGAATGAGGGGCTCCTGCCGTGGAATACTCTACGGGCACACAGGAAAGGAGCCACCGATGAGGCGGGAGACCAGACAACGGAAACAGGTGTTGGCAGGATTGCGAGCGATGACGGGTGAGGACCGAATGCTGGGGACCCTGGTCCGTGTCATTCACTCCGGGAAACAAGCGTTGGATGCGGTGATGCTGGAGATGGGACGGATGGTGGGTGAGAGTATCATGCTGATGGAGCGCGAGGAGATCGCGGGACCGGACTACCATCCGACGGACCCTGCTCTTCAAAAGTGGGCGCATGAGGACGGCTCGATCTTCCTGGGAGACCAGAAGGTCAAGGTGACGCGCCCCCGCTTGCGGCACGTGACGCAGGGAGAGCTGACCCTGCAGTCCTATGCCCGGATGCGTGCGCCGGGGGCATTTTCGGAGGAACTGTTGGCGAAGATTCTCCGAGGCGTGTCGGCGCAGCGCTACGCGGACACCGTGATCGAGGCCGCAGGGGCGTTCGGCGTGTCCGCCTCCTCGGTCTCTCGCAAGCTCGTGGAGCTGACCGCGACGAAACTGAAGGCGTTCCAACAACGATCTCTGGCCGACGTCACGCCATTTGCCCTCTTCCTCGACACCATCCACCGAGGGGGCGAGGCGTTTCTCGTCGCCCTGGGGGTGGACCAGGGTGGGGAGAAGAAGGCCTTGGGGTTCTGGCAGGGCTCTTCAGAAAATCACGAGATCTGTGAGGCGCTGTTTGTGGACCTGGAGCGTCGCGGGCTGGTCCTCTCCCGCCGAATTCTGTTTGTCACCGATGGCGGCAGTGGGCTGATCAAGGCGCTTCGAGCCCGGTTCGGTAAGAAGCTGGTGCATCAACGCTGTGCTATTCACAAGAGCCGGAATCTACAGCGGCACCTGGCAAAGCCGTATCGGGCAGAGGCGCATCGGCGGCTGATGACGGCGTTGGAGCAGACCAGCTATGCCGACGCGAGGCGGATGCTGCAGGAGTTGGAGGCCTGGCTCCGAACCAAAAACGAATCAGCGGCCACATCGCTCCGGGAAGCCTTTGAGGAATTATTGACCCTGCATCGGCTGAAGGTGCCGCCCCTGCTGCGCAAGACGCTCATATCCACCAATCCAATCGAGAGCATGTTCTCGCTGGTCCGGCACAGTGAGCGGAACCTCAAGCGAATCCGCGGGAGTGTGATGCTTCAGCGGTGGCTGGGGACCGTGCTGCTCTGCTGTGAGCAGCGGTTCCGGAAGGTCAAGGGCTATGCCGAGATTACGCAGATCAGGGCCACAATTGAGACCGAGCAGACAGAGGCGGCCTCTGTGCCGAGCAAGAAGGCAGCCTGACAAGAGCCATAACCATGGAGCGACTCAGAACATTTTCAACGGACATCTTGATAATTCCTTTCAGTTTTTCTATCTCCGATAGAATTTGATCTTTATCCGCACCTTCCCATCTCCAATCCTTGGTACTTGCTGAATGCGACGATGGCTGACCATAGCCTGAGTTAGGCGACCACTCATTGTCGGTCACACTTGTAGAACCTGACTGTAGATACACTGCGAGTCGAAAGGGAAATTTTAGCTGCGGTTTCAATTCAAGCGCCCGCTGAATATCGGGACTTGTGACATGATGGGGTGCATCTTGGGCTAATTGCTGGCGAAGCGCTCCTCGGTCGAAACCTCTGGCTGAAACACATCCTGCCAGGATCAGCACAGCCACTACTATGAAGCCCCGCTTCAACATGTCTCCACCCTCCTCATGAATGATTAACGGCCATACCTTCGCATCCCCTGAATCACAACTGGGCAGGTTTGAAACTCTTTTTCTGATCTGCCGCACGCCAGAGGTACCAAGCGGCAGCCGTACGATACGGCTTCCATCTCTCGCCATACTGTAGCACTTGTTTAGGCGTGGGCATCGCCGGCCGTTGGTACGCAATACGGAATCCGTTGCGCAAGCCGAAATCATCGATCGGCAAGACATCGGGGCGACCCAATTGAAAGATCAGCAGCATCTCGGCCGTCCATCGTCCGATCCCTCGGACTTCGATCAGCCGATCAACGATCGCGTCATCGGCCAATTGCCTGATCAGACGGTTTGTCGGCACCGTCCCGTCCAGGGTCTTTGCAGCCAGATCGCGAAGCGCCAAAATCTTCGGCCGGGAGAATCCGGCTTTCCTGACCGATCTCATGTTCATGGCGAGCAGATCATCCGGGCGGGGAAACCTCCGGCCTGGAAAGAGCGCGATGAAGCGTTGAAGGATGCACTCCGCGGCTCTATCATGGAGTTGTTGATAGGCGATCGCTCGGACCAATGACTCGAACGGCGAACGGCGTATCTTCGGAATCAACGTGCAGGGACCGATTTCCTCGATCAACCGACGCATGACCGGATCGACTTCGGAAAGATAGCCGGTCGGGTCGGAATCGAAGGGACTCATCAAGTCAACGGAATACGGCTCTTGTTCTGCGCAAGCCAAACGTCGAACGTCTGCAATGCCGGATTCAAGCTCTTCGCGACGGCGGGATTGCGCGCCCCGCAAAACTCGCCGTTGAAGTCGCGCTTGAATTGAAACATGTTGCCGAGATCCTCGGCGCCCGTGAACCCAAATGCTCGGTACTGCTCCGGAGTTACGGCATTATAGCGAACCGCCTGACCAAATGCCTTGGTCATCTCCGCCGCCATTTCCTCGCCGGTCAAATGTTCGCCGGCGATCCCGACCGTCTTTCCGATGTGCTCCTGACGTCTCTTGAAAATTCCGAAGGCGCACTTCCCAATGTCCTCGACCGCGATGCCGGGCAACTTTTTGTCTCCCATCGGCAATGTAAACAGGAGCGTGCCATCCGGTCCCTGCTTCGGTCCCATGCCGAAAGAAATCATATTGTCCCAATAAAAGGACGTGAGCAGAAAGGTCACGGGAAGGCCCAGCTTGGTGAACTCCCGTTCAACTTCGCCCTTCGCGTCAAAATGCGGAACTTTGTACTTGCCCATCAACGTCGGCATACGGTTGTCCGACAACGGCACCCATTTGCGTGTATCTTCCAACGTCGACCAAATCACATGTCGCACGCCGGTCTCCTTCGCCGCCTCGGCCTGGTTCTTCGCCTGTGCATATTCTTTCTCCGGCGAGAGGTGTTCCCAAAAATTGGTCAGACAGAAGACGCCGTAGGCGCCGGCGAACGCGCGCTTCAGGCCGGCCACATCATCCAGGTCGGCGGACATCACTTCAGCGCCAAGCTGAGCAAGAGCCTTGGCTTTGTCGGAATTCACGTCTCTCGTCAAAGCTCGTGCCGAAAAGCCGCTGCCCTGATCGTTGGCGATCGCCCGCACGAGTCCTCCGCCCTGCGCTCCGGTCGCGCCCACGACGGCAATGATCTTTCTGTCGGCCATAGAACCCCCCTCATAAGCAGATGTTCAAACGGGCGCTGCGTTTCACGCTTCACGTGTTTCAAAATGTTGCTACATGACGATGCCGCCGCCGACCTGGATCGTCTGCCCCGTAAGCCACCGTGCCTCTTCGCTCACGATGAACGCCACAACGTCGGCTATGTCTTTAGGCACACCGAGCCGTTTCATCGGCGTCAGTTGAATCCCGATCTGCCGATATTCTTCCGTCATCATCCCGGTCTCGGTGAAACCCGGCGAGACGGTATTCACCGTGATTCCCTTCGGAGCCAGTTCTTGAGCCAACCCCTTGGTGTATTGCTCGAGCGCCGCCTTGCTCCCGAGATAGGCCGTGGCTCCGGGAAAATGGAGATGCGTCCCACCGGTTGAGATGTTCACGATACGTCCCCCGTCTTTGAGCATCTTTGAGGCTTCCTGCATGGCAAAGTACGGCCCTTTCGCATTAAGGGCGATGACGCCGTCGAAATCCTCTTCCGTCGTCTCTTCCAGCGGCTTCGGCATGAACTTGCCCGCATTGTTCACGAGAATGTCCAGCCTGTTGAATTGTCTCACGGTGTCGATCACAAGACGGCGCGCGTCCGTCACCTGACTCATGTCGGCTTGGACCGCCAACGCCTTGCCGCCTTTCGCTTGAATGCCCACCACGACCTGTTGAGCTTTTTCCGAACTTTTTGAATAGTTCACCACGACGATGGCGCCCTCGTCCGCCAATCGTTCCGCAATCGCTCGACCGATTCCGTTGGAGGCCCCGGTCACAATCGCCACTTTTCCGCTCAACGATTTCATCGGCAAGACTCCTCTGCTCGACTCATGACAGCGCTATCAGGGGGTTGAACAAGTCCGCCGGCGGCGTTCCCCGCCTTGCCGAAGCGGCTTCGCAAGGCAGGTCGCATCGCTTAGAGGTTCATCATACGGTCCACCCGTCGCCTGTATGAACAGGCGATGAGTGGACCGTATGAAAACTATCTAGGATTCGCCTCTTCGCTCGCTGCGGCCTTGCCGGACGGATTCTTTGACCAGCCTGCGAGCTTTTCCACTGTGATCCGAGATCACTCTAACAGAGTGCCATGCTTGAGCCGCTGAAATTGTTTTCCAACAACTCGTTAGGGGATGGGTGTCCCCCACCGGCCGAAAAATGTCGACTCTCCGATCGGCCGGCGACTTCGAGGCCGCAATTCGCGTTCCCGCAGCCGCTCCGGAAGAACGGCTGGATCACCTGGATAGCCGACGGCGATCATGGCAACCGGCTCGTAGCCCGAAGGAATCTTAAGATCGACACGCGCCTTTTCCACGTCAAAGCCGGCCATCTGATGGGCGACCAGCCCGCTTGCCGTTGCTTGCAGCACGAGATTCTCCACGGCCAATCCCGTATCGTGAAAGGCATGCCGGTTCGGCTTTCCGTCATCCTCGAAATTGAGGCTCGCGATCGAGAGTATCAGCACCGGCGCGCGGATGACCCAGACCCGGTTCCCCTCCGCCAGGCAATCAAACAGCCGCTTCCACTCCATTTCGTGGTCCCGTTTCGTCGCGACGATAAATCGCCAAGGCTGTTCATTGTTCGAAGAAGGCGCCCAGCGGGCCGCTTCGAAAAGGGACCACAGCATGTGAGACTCCACCGGCCTTTCATCGAACGCGCGGGGACTCCACCGACGAAGGAGCAGGTCATGGATCGGAAATTGAGTCTGCGCCGGTTTGTCCATGGTCCCTACCCTTTCTTGCCGGCTTCGGCTGATTGCATGTCGGGCGACCAGCCACCTCCCAGCGCTTTGTACAGTTGGACGACCGATGCCAAGAGAAACCGGCGCGTACTGGTCCAGGCGAGCTCCGCCTCGAACAGGCTTCGTCGGGCCACGAGCACGTCCAGATAGTTCGCCAGCCCGCCCTTGTAGCGGAGTTCCGCCAGCTTCAGGGCCGACTGCAAGGCGGTCACTTGTTGCTGTTGCGCGTCGCTCTGGAGGCGAGCCGTCCGAACGGCGACAAGCGAGTCTTCGACTTCGCGAAACGCCGTCAACACCGCTTGCCTGTACTGGGCCAACGCTTGTTTGCTCTGAGCTTCTATCGCTTCTTGCTGGAAGCCCAGGATTTGGGCATTGAACAGCGGAGCGGCGAGGCCTGCGCCGAACACACCGAAGGAGGAGGCCTCGGTGAAGATCAAGGACAGTTCGGGATGAGCCAGACCGGCCAACCCGGTCAACGTGATGCGGGGGAAGCGTTCGGCCTTGGCGGCCCCGATACGGGCGGTGACCGCAGCCAACTGTTGCTCCGCGACCAGCAGATCTGGCCGCCGCTGCAACAACTCGGAGGGCAAGCCCGCCGGAACGTCCGGGGGAATGATTTGCTTGTCCAACGAACGCCCGCGCGCGACGGCAAACGGTTTACGACCCAGCAATATGCTCAAGTGATTCTCGGCTTGAACCATCTGCCGATGGAGTTCCGCCGTTCGTGCCGCGGCATTGGCTCGTTCCGCTTCAAACTGATCCGCATCCAGTTTCGATGTCATACCTTGACGCAGACGCGCCTGGGCGATCCGCACCGACTCTTCCCACGACTGCAACGTTCGCTCGGCAATATCGAGCTGCACGTCGAACTGGAGCAGATTGAAATAGGCTTCGGCGACCGCGCTGACCAGCTGAATCGTCACCGCTCGGCGGTTCTCTTCCCTCGACAATAGGTCGGCGCGAGCGGCTTCGTTGGTGCGCCGGACGCGCCCCCACAGATCCACTTCCCACGACAGGTTGCCCAACAAGTAATAGTTGAACGGGCTGGCAAAGCCGGGAAACAAAAACACGGCGCTGCGACCGGCGGGCGCGTTCGCGGCTGCCGTGATTTGCGGCAAATAGTCGGTTTGGGCTATGAGGGCCCTCGCTCGAAATTCATCGACGGTCGCGACGGCGCGTTGCAGGTCGTTATTTTCCTCGAGGGCCGACCGAATGAGCTGCTGCAACTGTTCATCTTGCAGGAGATCCCACCAGGGTAAGTTGGCCACCGAGGGGAGATCCGCCGGCCCTTCCGCCATGCGAAACCGATCCTCCACCTCCGTCGGTGGCCGCCGGTAGTCCGGCCCCACGGTGCAGGAAGTGACGATGGCGCCGAGCACCAGCAGTGCCACGCAACGAAAGATCGAGAACGACCGCATCAATGCTCTCCGTCCGTTAAAGTACCGGCGTATTCTTGACGAGCCCGCCCGGGCGGCCTCTCCGACGACTCGGTTCGTTCCGTCACCGGAGCCCATCGCTCGCTGACCTTTCGCAACGTGACGAAGAACAGCGGCACAAAAAAGATCGCCAGAAATGTCGCCGTCAGCATACCGCCTAATACACCGGTTCCGATGGATTGACGACTGGCCGCCCCCGCGCCGTTGGCGATCGCCAGCGGCAACACGCCGCCGATGAAAGCCATGGAGGTCATGATGATCGCGCGAAACCGCAACCGCGCGGCTTCCCGCGCCGCCTGCCGGAGCGGCATGCCCTCGCTTCGGCGGTGATTGGCGAATTCAACGATCAGGATGGCGTTTTTGGCGGCCAATCCGATCAGCGTCACCAAGCCGATCTGAAAATAAATATCATTCGTCATTCCTCGCAACCACACAGTGGACATGGCGCCGAAGACTCCGAAAGGCACCGCGAGGATGACGGCAAGCGGCACGGTCCAACTTTCGAATTGCGCCGCGAGCACGAGAAAGACCATCAACAGGCCGAACCCAAACGCCAATCCGGACTGCCCGCCGACCTTCGCTTCCTGGTAAGAAATGCCGCTCCATTCCAGGGTGTAGCCCTGCGGAACCAACACCTCTTGCGCCGTGCGTTGAAGCGCTTCGAGGGCCTGACCGGAACTGTAGCCGGGGGCCGCGGCTCCCAGCACCCAGGCGGTATTGAAACCGTTGAAATGCGTCACCGGATCGGGACCGCTCCTGAATTCCGTATCAACGACCGTATCGAGGGGGATCATCATATCCCCCAAGCCCGTGCCTCCGAGAGCCGGCGCGCTTCTGCCGCCGAGCGCCGCGGCGGCCGGGCTCAGCGAGCGCACATAGACGTTCCCGATGTCGTCGGGGCTCGACCGGAACTCGGCCTCGGCCTCCGTCTGAACGCGATAGACTCGGCCGAACTTGAGGAAATCGTTGATATAGAAATTACCGAAGTAGGCTTGCATCGTGTCGAAGATCTCGGAAATCGGCACCCCCAGCGCCTTCGCCCGCTCACGGTTGACATGGGCGAATAGCCTGGGCGCGGTGACGCGGAAATTGGAGCCGATCCCGGCGATCGCGGGATTCTCCTTGGCCTTTGCGACGAATTGCTGAGTCACCGCGGCCAATTTCGGGAAATCTCCCCCGCTCGGATCCTGGACTTGCAGCGAAAATCCGCCCGTCGCGCCGATCCCGCGAATCGGAGGGGCGTTGAACGCGAGAATCAAGGCCTCCGGAATTTTCGCGAACTCTCCATAGGCCGCCCCGACCAAGGCCTGCACATGCTCACCCGGCTTGCGCTCGTCCCAGTGGTGCAACGGCACGAACATGGTGGCGGAATTGGGACCCCGCGTATTGAAGACGAAGTTCATGCCGGACATCGCGTCGGTCGAGTGAACGGCCGGGACCGAGAGAAAATACCGTTCGATCTTCTTCAGGACCTCATCGGTCCGTTGCTTGGAGGCGCCGTCGGGCAGTTGCACGATCGTGATGAAATACCCTTGGTCCTCTTCCGGCAAAAAGGCGGGAGGAATCACGCGGAAGAGCCCCAATGCCGCGACCACGATCACCGCAAACACCGCGAAGGATACGGCCCGCCATTCGATCACGAGATCCACCGCCCTGGCATAACGATCCCGTGTCCAGTCGAACATCCTATTGAACAGCGCAAAAAATCCCGTCTCGTGATGTTCGCCGCCCGGCTTCAAGACCAGCGCCGACAACGCGGGGCTGAGCGTCAGCGCGACCATGCCGGAGATCGTCACGGCCATGGCGATCGTGATGGCAAACTGTTTATAGAGTTCGCCGATGATCCCGCCGAGGAATGCGACCGGCACGAACACCGCCACCAAGACGAGGACGATCGCGATCACCGGCCGGGTCACCTCCGCCATGGCTCTCCTGGCGGCTTCCCTGGGCGGCAACATTTCTTCCCTCATGTGCCGTTCGATATTCTCGACGACCACAATGGCGTCGTCCACCACGACCCCGATGGACAACACCATGCCGAACAGCGTGAGCGTATTGATCGAAAACCCCAAGGCCTCCATGCCGGCAAATGTGCCGATCAGGGACACCGGAACGGCCACGGCGGGAATCAAGGTCGCGCGCCAGCTCTGCAAAAACAGATAGACGACGAGGATGACGAGGATCATCGCCTCGGCCAGCGTCTTCAGCACTTCCTTGATCGAGACCTCGATGAACTTGGTCGTGTCATACGGAATGTCGTACATCAGCCCCGGCGGAAACGACTTGGCGAGTTCGTTCATTTCAGCGCGGATGTGTTTGGCCGTGTCGAGCGCATTGGCGCCGGGAGCCAGGAAGGTGATCAGGAACACGTTCGGTTTCCCGTTCCATCGTCCTTGCATCACATAGGATTGGGCTCCCAGTTCGATTCGCGAAACATCTTTTAATCGGACCATCGATCCGTCCGGCATGGCCCGAACGATGAGATTTTCGAAATCGCTCACTTCCGTCAACCGGCCCTGCGCCATGATCGGAATCGTGAGCTCCGTTCCCTTCGGCGCCGGCTCTCGCCCCACTTGTCCGGCCGGGAAGTCCCGATTTTGCTCCCGCACCACGCTGACGATGTCGGTGGGCGTCAGCCCCAACTGAGCCATCCGCACGGGATTCAGGATCAGCCGCATGGAATAATTCTGCTGCCCGAAGACGACGGCCTGTCCGACGCCTCGAATCCGCTTGAGCGGGTCGAGCACGCGCAAGAGCGCATAATTCGAGATAAAGACCGAGTCTTGGGTCGGATCGGTCGAAGTCAGCGCAACGACCACCAGAAGGTCCGGAGAAAATTTCAAGACGCTGATTCCCTGCCGGACAACTTCTGGCGGGAGCTGAGGTTCGGCAAGTTTCACCCGGTTCTGCGTCTGCACCTGCGCGATATCCACGTTGGTGCCGATTTCGAACGTCAATCTGATGCTGACATGACCGTCGTTCGTGCTGGTCGAGTCGTAATAGAGGAGATTGTCGATGCCCGGCAGCTGAACCTCGATCGTCCGGGCCACCGAATCCGCCACGACTTCCGCGCTGGCGCCGGGATAGTCGGCCTCGATCTGGACGACGGGCGGGCTGATGTCAGGAAATTGAGCGATCGGCAAGGTGGCGAGCGCCACCAGTCCGATGACCACGATGACAATGGAGAGAACCGATGCAAAGATCGGCCGTTCGATGAAAAAGCGTGAACTCACTGTGGATCCTTAGAGGCTTCGGGCTTCGCTTCCGCCGCTGGGTCGGCCACGCCGACCGGAGTTCCGTTGTCCGGTTTTCCGTCAGCCGTGGATGTGGCGGCCGGAATCGGTTTGACCGGAGCTCCGGGCGCCACCGTATGAAAGCCGCTCACGATAATCCGCTCGCCGGACTTCACACCCGACTCGATGATCCATTCCTGGTCTTGCCAGCTGCTCGCCTTGATCGGACGAATTTCCACTTTATCCCCGTCGCCCACGACAAACACGATCGGACCTTGCGGACCCTGTTGAACCGCTCGCTGAGGCACCAACAGGGCATGGTCTTTCATCGTTCCCTTGAATCGCACCTTCACAAATTGTCCCGGCAGCAGCATGCCGTCTGGATTGGGGACGACGAATCGAGCCCTTCTCGACCCTGTTTCAGTCCGCAGACCGACATCGGCGAAATCAAGGACGCCCTCATGCGCATAGGCGCTGCCGTCGGCCAAGATGACCGTGCCTTTCAACTGGGAGAGTCCGGGATGTTGAAGCCCCACGGCGATGGCATCTTGCCGCCGCTTGAGCAGAAAGCTTTCCGGCACGTTGATCACCACGTACATCGGATGGATGCGATGAATCATGGTCAGCAAATCGGTTTGAGCCGAGACCAACCGGCCCTCATAATACCGGCTCCGCTCGATGAGCCCGGTGATCGGGGCGACGATCGTCGTGTTGTCGAAGTCGAACTTGGCTTTGATCAAATCGGCCTGCGCCCGTTGCAACGCCGCCTTTGCCGTCAAATCCCCCGCGATCGCATCGTCCACATCCTTTTGACTGACGGCCTGCTCCTCAAGCAGCGGTTTCACACGGGCCAGATCCTGCTTGGCTTGGACCAATCGCGCTTCCGCCTCCGCGATCCTGGCCTGCGCGCTTTTGTAAGCCGCCTCGAACGGCACGGGGTCGATTTGGTAAAGCTTGGCGCCTTTTTTGATCTCTCGCCCTTCCGAAAACAGCACCGCTTTCAGGATACCGGTGACTTGAGGGCGAATTTCAACCGGACGAGACGCTTCCGCCTGCCCGATGAATTCCGGTTCATCCGGCACGGTCCGCGCGATCGCCGTCACGACTTCCACTTGCGGTATAGGAGGAGGAGGGGAAGGAGCCGAGCCTGCATCCTCTTTGCAACCAGGCAGCGCGGCTATTGCGGCTGATACCAGCAGCACCGCGACAGTTCTAAACAGATACGTATCTGAAAAACCCATTCGATCCACCTTGCTCTTTATCGCTCGTCAATGTTCCGCCGCGGACAAAGATGTCATTGTACCGGCGCGCGCGAGACGGCGACAAGTCCAACACAGATAAGATTTCTCGACATTGCACCGACAATGGAGAACCACGCGTCACGTTTCCTCTTGCGTCGCCCTCGAAGCAAACCGGTCATCGTTACTTTGACTGACTCGATGGATCGAGCCTGCCGGCCCCGATGATCTCTTCTACGACACATCTCGTCAAACAGCCGGACGCCCGCAGCTCTGCCCCCTGCCGCCACAGGCGGGCCAATAGCTCTTTCCCCTCCGTATCGATGAACGTCACGCCGGTCAAATCGATCACCGCGCAACGTTCATGGTCCTCGGACATCTTACGGCAATAGGCACTGAGCTCCTCCACCCAGGGGCCGGCAAGACGTCCCTCAATGAGGAGGGAGACGCCCTCCGTCGTTGCCTCTCGCCGACCGGTAATCTTCAACATGAGCTCATCCTTACCGCAGCCCTTCTTCGAAGGTTCGACCTGGATCGATTCCAAGTTTTAAACAGCGATTCGCCAGAATAACCGGGTCAACGACTTCTCCACATTGCACACAACGCCTCGCCAAGGAACCGGCCTGAGTTCCACCGGCACTGGAATCGAACGACTCTTCCGCGACCATAAGTCCCGTGCATCTCGAACAACGTATCGTGCCGCTCAGTTCTTTTTTTGCCGATCCCACCATCGTCGCCATGGTTGACCTCCCTTGTGTAAGGGTTTTGTCTTGATACTGAGCAACATATGTTCCAGGAGAGATTGAAAAGCCTGGCCCATCCAAATTACGGAAATACAGTGAAGATAGGCCGTTGAAAGAGAGTGTTCGTTGAAGGAACCGGGGAGTAACCTGCCGATTCCCCGGCACGCTGCCGAACGGTCGGCGCGTGCCTGGGAATGGAGACTAAGGCAGAGTATAGGTCAAGTTCGGCCAGACCGCATACCCGATTGCTTGGCCGTTTTTCCCTTCCTGCAGTTCAAAGACGATGCTGGTCTGGAAAGGAGTGGTTCCTGACATCCCGGTGAAACCACCGGAACCGCCCGTAAAGGTGAAATCACCCACACACTCTTTCAAATTGCCGGTGCACTTCCAGTGGGCATATCCGACATCCTTGCCTTCATGCGCCACCATCGTGCAGAGGCCTTCTATCGCCTGATAATCTTTGTTTCTGTTGAGATTCACGCGCACCGGACAGGCCAGTTTGGATGAATGGACGATCATCTTGCCACCATCTTTATGACGGGAGATCAGCACCCCTTTCACCATTCCATTGACGACCTGGTCTCCATTTCCAAGTTCCAAGAACTCGCCCGTTCCGCTCCAACTGGAACTGGAGTCTCCTGCCTCAACGGTCTTCCCATACGCCACAGAGCCGGTCCCTTGCCCAAGGAAAAGAACCATTCCAATCACACACACCAGATAACTGAAACTCCTCATGCCCGTCTCCTTTCAATGTGGTCCACCCGAAAGCCCGCTCATGTCTTTCAAGATCGTGATTCATAGCATGTTTAGTCAGATCAGAACAACATCACCCCGTAAGTAGCTTTTCACCGGCTGTTCCAAAGTCGCTT
Source organism: Candidatus Nitrospira nitrificans (assembly GCF_001458775.1). Classification (NCBI taxonomy): domain Bacteria; kingdom Pseudomonadati; phylum Nitrospirota; class Nitrospiria; order Nitrospirales; family Nitrospiraceae; genus Nitrospira; species Candidatus Nitrospira nitrificans. The sequence continues at coordinate 145,749 of NZ_CZPZ01000002.1, read as the reverse complement.
CTTTTTCCTTATGCCGGAACCGAAATCGCGATCACCCCCCGGAAGATGAAGATAATGATCCACCTGCGTCTTCCTTTCCGGCACTGCGGTCACGCTGCTCTCCTTACCGACTGTTCTGAAGCGCCTTCACCTCTCTCAAGCCAACGAGCGATGGCACCGTCCAATGCCCACTTTCCCCCACCGATCACGATAAGCGCGGCGCTCATGGCCATGACCAGCAGGTGATACTCGAAACCCTCTCCCTGCTGTTGGCCGAACCAGTTCATGAAAAACCCCTGAGGCCAGTGCACCGTCGCAATCGCGCCGATCATGATCACGATGAAACTCGCCGCGGTGAACCGTGTCAGAAACCCAAGGATCAATCCCAGACTGCCGAGAGACTCTCCGATGATGACGAGGAAAGCCACGAGCCAGGGCAGCCCCATTTTTTGGGTAAAGAATCCCATCGTCCCCTCGAAGCCGTTTCCACCGAACCAACCCAAGAGTTTCTGCGCGCCGTGCGCAAACATCACCACGCCGAGGCAGACCCGCAGAATAAGACCGGCCCACGAATCATCTGTCTTGAACAACAACATGGGACACCTCCTATTTCCGTCTAACCAGCGCAGGCCGCCGAGAGCGAGCCGTGATCCGCACCATCGCATTCTTGATCAACAGCCTTGTCATGCTCAGCGGTAAGGCTCCGAGCGCGCCGTACCACAAGCTCCATAGAATCACCTCGTTCATGGCGTCTCCTCCCATTCTTCGTGCAATGCTGCCAAGACCTATGGCAAGGGGCGTTCCAGATTCGGGCCGCGCTACAGTCCACCGGACTAACGTCTTGACCTCTCTTGAGAAAGTCGGTTGTTTCGGAATGGATCAGTGCCGCAGACACCGAGAGGGCTGGAACGGAGATGACGAAGGTTCGTCAGGTGCCGAGACCGATCGTCATAGGATGAACGATCTGCGGCCGGCAGAACTGTCGGATAAGGACAGAGGTTCGGTCCACCAACTCTTCACGAGCGTCGGTGTTGTCGCTTGACCTGCGGATGGGCAACCGCCCATTCATGCATCGCAAGCAGGATGGGTTCGAGAGAATGTCCCAGCGCCGACAGGCGATACGCAACGCGCGGTGGTCTCTCCGCAAAATCATGTCGCTCCACCAACCCATCGGTTTCCAGTTCCCGTAACTGTTTCGTCAGTGTCCGGTGTGAGATGCCGCTGAGATCGCGCTGCAACCGGTTAAAGCGCCGATCGCCTTTGAGCAACCAATAGATCACCATCACCTTCCACCGACCGGAAACCAGGTCGAGTGTCTGCTCCGTCGGACAACCGATGCTCTTTGCCAATGGCAGTATCCTCCTGGACCGTACTTGAAAGTTGTTGAGACGAACCTATACTACCTTTCAGCGAGAGATGAAAGGTTCGAGATATCGCATCGAGAAAGGAGCGCCCATGAAAAAGATTGCCGACATTCTGCGGTCAGACGGTAGCCATTGGGTCGGGGACGGGTTCCCCGTGCGATCGCTGTTTTCCTACCATCACGACAGCGCGGCCGTCAGCCCGTTTTTGCTGTTCGATTATGCGGGTCCGCATCGGTTCGATCCCACCGACCGTCCACGAGGCGTGGGGCAGCACCCGCATCGCGGCTTTGAAACCGTGACGATCGTCTATGACGGAGAGGTCGCGCACCGGGATTCGGCCGGGAACGGCGGAGTCATCGGACCGGGTGACGTCCAATGGATGACCGCCGCTCGCGGCATCATCCATGAGGAATTCCACTCGCCGAGCTACAGCAAGACAGGAGGCCCCTTCCGCATGGTCCAACTGTGGGTGAATCTTCCGGCAAAGGACAAAATGAATCCTCCCGGCTACCAGGCTATTACCAGCCGCGACATTCCGGTCGTCCCTTTGGCGGGTGGAACGGCACGGGTCATCGCGGGAGAATTCCACGCGGTCCGTGGACCGGCTCGCACATTCACAGCCGTCAACCTCTGGGATCTGCGCCTCGATCGAGCCACCGATCTCACGCTGAACCTTCCTGAAGGGCATACCGCCATGATGGCGGTGCTCTCCGGAAACGTGCTCATCAACGGCGCGCAGACCGTAGATGAAGCAGAGATTGTTCGGTTTGAGCGCGACGGGAGCGACGTCACTCTCCACGCTGATCGCGAGGCGATCGTGCTCATCTTGACAGGCGAGCCCATCGATGAGCCGGTGGTGGGCTATGGCCCGTTCGTCATGAACAGCGAGGCGGAAATTCGCCAGGCCTCGTACGATTTCAACAACGGCCGCTTCGGGCAAGTGGGCTCGTCCGAGCCACTTGCCCGGTGAGCCGGGCACACCCGTAATCCCTGCGGATTGAATGCGAGGTAAAGATGATTGCCCACGATACCCCGGCATAGCTTAGCCGGGGTATCGGCATCACCGGAATCCCGACCAACTATTCGTGGCAGGATCATTGCTATAGACCGCTACTTCCTATTGGACCATGATCGAGTTTGCCATCAGCCGTTCATTGAGTCTGTTCCTCTATGCCTTTCACGATGTCCCTGATTTGTGGTGTAACCGCGCTTTCCAGCGCTGAGCGGTCGTTGGATAGAGGAAGTCCGACGACCACGGCTACAACATTCCCACTCATGGTATCGAGAACCACGCTGTTCAACGTGCCGACCGTCTGATTCCGTTGATCTTATTGAGCCTTCTTCAGCTCAATGACGGTGCCTTCCTCGTTAAGTTCGACGACGACGTTCGATCCTTCAGGGATGACCTTGGCCTTGACTTCCAGGCGTTCCAACGGAAACACTTTCTCGCCTTCCGGAGTCCGTAATTTGATTTGCTTTTTATCCCTGCCGACATAGACCAACTTGCCGAACACCAGACGGTGGAGACCTGCCTGCCGCTTCTCCCCATGTCCGTCGATGACCAATCCTTCTTCATTGATCCACAGCATGACTTCATCACCGACCGCCGCATTGGATGGCACGAGCTTGCCCGGGACGGTATACCGTCCGGTGGGAGTCTTAATGAAGATGAGACCTGACTGAATCTTCTCGACCGTCCCGTGAGCTTGAATTCGATACCCCGGTCGCGTGCGTGGATTATCACTGACGACCATTTCGACGGTGAATTTATGAATGTCGATCAGTTTTCCCTCTTCATTCAGCTCAATGGTGACTGGCGCACCCTCTTGAAATTGTGCGAGTTTTGAACGGCCTGCCTGCACATCGAAGCTCTTTTCGCCTTCAGGAGTCCAGAGCTTGATTTCTCTCCGGTCGGACGACGTGTAGACCAAGTCCCCAGTGACATACCGATGGAAATGAGCGGGTTCTCCTTTTCGATGAACGTCGATCACGGCATTGTTCTCATTCACCTGCATCTCCACCTCTTCACCGACTTTCAGCTTCTCGGAACCCGGCAATGAAAAGGTCATCGATCCCCAAGATGTTTTCACGTGGATAAGGCCTGATTGCACTTTTGAAACAACGCCGCTGACCTTTGTCGGCGCGGCAACACCATGATTGCCTGTTTCGTCAGCAAACCCGTAGGGGGCCACTATCAACAAGCTCAAGACCATCACGCCGAAACTTATCAACTTTGCCTTCATTATGTTCCTCCTCTGTTCGTTTTAGTTTGACGTTTCCCTAAGTCCCATGCATCTGGGACAACGGATCGAGTCAGTACGGTTCTCCAGGACTTTCAACTTCTTCTGGGATAATCCTATGGTTGCCACGATCACCCTCTCTTATTTAAAGGTGGCGGTTTCAAGTTCCAAGTGCAACGGGTGAATACTGACGCAGTTGCGCGCAGACTTCCACGGGCGTCGAGAAGTCCAGACATGTGCGTGGGCGCGTGTTGAGACGATGGGCAATGGCGTTCAACTCGCGCTGGGTGCAACCCGACGAGTCCGTCCCCTTGGGGAGGTACTGGCGCAACAACCCATTTGTGTTCTCATTGGTGTCGCGTTGCCAGGGGCTGTACGGATCGGCAAAGGAGATTTTGATCGCGAGCCGCTCGGCCAGGCGTTCATGCTCGGCCCTCTCTTTCCCGCGATCATAGGTCAGCGTTTTGCGCAGCATCGCAGGCACATGCCGGAGTTTCTTGGTGAAACCCTGGCGGGCACTCGTGGCATCGGTTCCGTTCATCTTGGCCAGGATGACCAGGCGTGTGATCCGCTCCACCAGGGTGCCGACGGCCGACCCATTGCGCGCACCCTTGATCAAGTCGCCCTCCCAGTGACCGGGCACCGTGCGGGTTGCCACCTCGGCGGGACGCGCCGTGATCGGCGTCCTATTGGGAAGCTGGCCACGGTGGTCTGTCCCTCGCGCCCGAGCTGTTTCCGCATGCTGTCAGGATACGTGGGTCGACGGCGCCCCGCAATCTGTTCGGGCGAGCAGCTCTCGACTAGATGCGTCCTCACGTACTGCCAGAGCCAGGGATCCAGGAGTTTTGCGCGGTCGTCGCGGCTGCCACGCTCGCGCAGTCGCCCGTATCTGTGCTGTACAGGCTCGATAGGGATGGCCTCGCGTGGTGTTGCGAGCCGACTCGCGGCTGATGGTGCTGGGGGCGCGCCCCAACACGCTGGCCATCATCCGCAACGAATGGCCATGGGCCAAGCCCACGCTCAACGTCTCACGGTCTTCCGCACTCATGTGACGATAGGATCTCGTTGACATGGCAACCCCGTAGCCCATCCGGGCCGGTAGTGTCGCACTTGGAGTTAGAATTCAAGGATTCATGTATTGGGATGCGCAACATGTATGCCGGAGCAACTTGAATAGCTGGCACTATCCAAGTAGTGGGAATACTTGTGAAGATACATGGCCGAGGGAGACCCTGAGACTGAAGGAGTTTAAGGTGATCTGCCGATCCCGCAGCACGGTGCCGAAGGAGCGGCACTGTTCAGCTCGCCATCTTCACGGGCTGGGCTGCAGGTATTCCGATGGATTGATTCGTCAGAGAAGACGGTGTCGTGGGTTAATCCAGTGTCTGGCGATACCGCTTGACCCCGATCGCCAACACCACGACCGCGAATAGGGCGATCGGCCAGAGCTGGAGCGCGACCTCCTCCACGCCATTGCCCTTCAGCATGACCCCCCGCACAATCCGCAGAAAGTGCGTGAGAGGCAACACCTCGCCGATCGATTGCGCCCATTGCGGCATGCCTCGAAACGGGAACATGAACCCCGACAACAGGAGGGAGGGCAAAAAGAAAAAAAACGACAGCTGCACGGCCTGCAATTGGTTCTGCGCCAAGGTGGAAAACGTGATGCCCATCGCCAGGTTGGCCACAATGAAGACCAAGGCCGACACGAACAGCATGGGAACATTGCCGTACACCGGCACGCTGAACAGCAGATGAGACGCCAGCAGAATCAGTATCACTTGGATATAGCCCACGAGGACGTACGGCAACACCTTCCCGATCATGACTTCAAACGGCCTCGTCGGCATCGAGAGGAGATTTTCCATCGTGCCCCGTTCCCGTTCCCGCGTGATCGCCAGGCCGGTGATCATCACCATCGTCATGGTCAGCACGACACCCATCAGCCCGGGCACAATGTTGTATTGCGTGATCGCTTCGGGGTTATAGCGCGCGTGGACCCGCAAATCGATCGGGTCGTCGGTTCCCGCAAGATAGGCCAAGGGACCCGTCAGATCCCGTTGGAGCGCGGTCGTCATCAACCGGCGCAATGAGCCGATGGCATTGCTGGTCGCGGCCGGATCGGTTGCGTCGGCCTCAACGAGGATCGCCGGTCGCTCGCCGCGAAGCACGTCGCGCGAAAAGTTCTGGGGAATGTTGACGACAAACTGCGCTTCTCCACGCGCCAACACATTGTCCGCTTCCTGTTGGGTCGCCACCATGCGGACGAACTCGAAGTAGTCGCTGTTGCGAATCGCTTGCAGGATGCTCCGCCCATGAGGGCCGTGGTCGGCCAGCAACACCGCTGTCGGCAGGTGCTTCGGATCCGCGTTGATCGCGAAACCGAAGAGGACGAGCTGGATCAACGGGATGCCGACTATCATCCCGAAGGTCACGCGGTCGCGACGCATCTGAATGAATTCCTTCACGACGATCGCCCAAAAACGGGAACCTGAAAATGCCGAGCGCGCGTTCATGATGCAACGTTATCCGACGCGTGTTGCATAAGATGGATGAACACCTCTTCAAGCCCGGTGTCCACCCGATGCCATTCATAAGGAGTCGCGCGAAACGCCGCCACCGCTGTTTCCAGCGCGTCCGGGTCGTCGCCGCTGACGTGCAGTCGATCCCCGAACGCCACCGCCTGTCGGACCCCGGGCTGTCGACGAATGTTCACGGCCAGTCGATGGAGGTCCGGACCAGTGACCGACCAGGTCGTGAGCCGCGCCTGCTGAATCACGTCGGAGACAGTCCCATCCGCGAGCAGCTTTCCGTAGGCGATATAGGCGAGTCGGTGGCAGCGCTCGGCTTCATCCATGTAATGCGTGGTGATCAGAAACGTGAGCCCGTCGGCGGCCAGTTCGTGGATCTGTTCCCAGAATTCCCGTCTCGCTTTGGGATCGACGCCCGCCGTCGGCTCGTCGAGCAGGAGGAGCCGCGGCTGATGGATCAAGCAAGCGGCCAGCGCCAGTCGCTGCTTCCAGCCCCCGGAGAGTTGACCGGCAAGTTGTTGCCGCCGACCGGCGAGACCCAGCCGTTCGAGGCTCCGTTCCACCGCCTCGCGCCGGTGGGGAATCCCGAACATGCGCCCAACGAAGTCCAGATTCTCGGCGATGCTCAGGTCCTCATAGAAGCTGAACCGCTGGGTCATGTAGCCGACGGCGGCTTTGATCGCTTCGCTCTGGCCGATCACGTCATAGCCCAGACAGGTCCCGCTGCCTTCATCCGCCCGCAGAAGTCCGCAGAGCATCCGGATAAAGGTGGTCTTCCCGCTGCCGTTCGGTCCAAGAAAGCCATAAATCTCTCCTTGACGCACTTGCAACCCGATGTGATCGACGACGACGCGCGAACCGAACCGCTTTGTCATCCCATGCACATCGATGACGAACGGCCCTCCGTTTCGATCCCCTGTCATTGGACAGCCCCGAATCGCACGTCCACCGGTTGACCAGGATGCAAATCGGCCGCCGCAGCCTGGTCGAACAGCACTTCAACCATGAAGACCAATTTCTCACGGCTTCCCTGGCTGTAGATGACGGGTGGCGTATATTCGGCCCGCGGTGAAATGTAGCCGACCTTCCCATGAATCGAGCCCTGCACACCATCGACCATGACCTGCACCGGATCGCCAAGCTTGATCGTCCCAAGCCTCGCTTGAGACACGAATGCCCGCACCTTGATGTGAGCGGGCGGCAGTAGGACAACGACAGGGCGGCCCGCCGGCACCCATTCACCTTCCCGGTACAGGGTGTCGAATACGAACCCGGCTTTCGGCGCAACCTGGCGCTTCTGCGCCAGATCCCACTCCGCCCTGGCCAGCGCCGCTTCCTTGGCGCGGACCTCGGCCTCGGCCGCAACCACTTGATCGGCGCGGGAACCCAAGAGCGCCGTATGTAGATCGGCTTCAAGCTGGGCGACTCGCTGCTGGTTGTGATCCCACGATGATCGCGCGCGATCCACCTCGAGCTCTACCGCCGCGCCGGGCACCGCCGCGAGTCCTTCTTGGCGCGCGACTTCGCGCTGCGACAGCCGCAGCGCGACTTGGGCCTGTTTGAGCTGGGCCCGGAGGGATTCAATCTCGGATGGTCGTTTACCCTTTTTCCTGTCTTCAAGATTCGCCCGTGCTTGGCTCAACTTCCGCGCTGCTTCGTCTCTGGCCGCTTTCTCCGAGACCTCTTCCAGCGCGAACAGGGGATCACCGGCGCCGACCTGCGTTCCGCGCCGGACCGACAGCGAAGCCAAGGCCCCGCCGTGGGGCGAGGCGACATAGATGTACTCTCCTTCGACGTAGCCTTGGACCAGATCAGAGGGAGGCTGACGGCACCCAGGCAACACACTCCCCACCGTCAGCGCGAGAACGACATAGCAGACTGCGGAAAAGTTCATTTTACTCCTGTTGCCGGGACAGGCATCGTGGTTTTGGACGACATCAACTAGCTGCGCAGGATGCTCAAAAAGGCCGTCCAGCAAGGCCGCAGCAAGCGAGGAGGCGAGGCGTACGCTTCGGTACGTTGAGCCTCTGAGCGATGCGAGAACGCCGCTGGCGGACTTTTTGAGCATCCTGATAGAGAATCTGCATGGGGCTCCCTCCGCCATGACGCATCAGTTCACCGCTTTCGGCTTGGCGACAAACGATCCCTCCAAAATGATGCGGATGACGGACGAGTAGCCGGTCTCCAGCGTCAAACCGAGTTCCATCAGCTTGGGCGGATTCATGACGGCTTGGACCGCGCCAAGCAAAATCTCGATGATGAGATGGGTAGGAATGTCCGTTCGAATCATGCCCGCTTTCTTCCCATTCTCGAAAAGCGCCCCGAAATAACGGCGGATCAGCTCGCGTCGCCGTCGCTCGACGAATTGAAACAGTTCCGGTGTCTCACGCCCGATGTCTCTCACAAACGCCGGCTGAATCTCCGCGGTATGCCGTTGAAGACAGCCGAGAAACTGGTGGAGCGCCACTTCGACATCGGAATCTTGCTCTTTCGCCAACTGGCCAAGGTCCGATTCTATCTCCCCGACTTTGTCTTTCAGGACGGCCTCGATGAGCGCCGTCTTGCTCGAAAAACAGGCATACAGAGTCTTCTTGCTCATGGCCAATTCGGCGGCAAGATCATTCATGCTCACCGATCGAAATCCATGCGCAAAGAACTGACGGCGAGCCGCGGCGATCACTCTTCGAGCTGCGGCATGATCGACTGACGTTTCTCGCGGCCTGAATCTACGTGACGACATTACACCTGAAAGATACTATGAAAACTGTATTAGTACTATAAGTTTCCTTGGAGATCTGTCAAGCGCGAGCTCGCGCGGTCATGCTCCGATTTGCGAGTTGCTGACTCTAAGGGAAGTGAAACCTTCTTCAAAGGGCGGAGTAATCCGGCAAGACAGCTGACGGGACAAAGGAATGTGATGAGTGCCGCTGAAGTCTCGACACTACTGAGGGCGAGCGATGCCGAGCTTCTGCATCTTGGACTGGAGGGTGGTTCGCTTGAGTCCTAATCGCGCCGCCGCCCCCCCTGATCCACCGATGACCCACTTGGTTTCGCGCAAGGCGCGCAAGATTTGCTCCCGCTCGGCCTCTTCCAATGTCGGCGTGAGGGAGCCGAGAAGGTGGCTCTCCGGCTGGAGTTCGTCGATGGGGACATGCAAATCCGTTCCTTGAGTGAGGATCACGGAACGTTCCACGAGATTCTCCAGCTCACGAACGTTTCCCGGCCAGGCGTACCGTGAAAGCATATCGAGCGTCTTCGCCGGAACCGTCTGGATATTCTTCTTCATGCGAACCGCATAGTGTTGCGTGAAATAGCGGACTAAGATGGGAATATCCTCTGGCCGTTCGCGCAGCGGCGGAGCCGTGATGGGGAAGACATTCAACCGGTAGTACAAGTCGCTCCGGAACTGCTTGTCCTCCACCAGGCTTTTGAGATCCCGATTGGTGGCGGCAATCAACCGCACGTTCACTCGAATGGTCCTGGTGCTGCCCAGCCGCTCGAATTCCTGCTCCTGCAACACACGCAGCAATTTGGACTGCAGCTCCAACGGAATTTCTCCGACTTCGTCGAGAAAGATCGTGCCTTTATCGGCCAACTCGAATCGGCCGGCTTTCTGGGAGATCGCGCCTGTGAACGCCCCTCGTTCATGCCCGAAGAGCTCGCTCTCCAACAGTCCGGTTGGGATGGCGGCACAGTTCAGCTTGATGAACGTGCGCTCGCTCCGGCCGCTCAGTCGATGGATGGCCCGGGCGATGAGTTCCTTGCCGGTGCCTGTCTCTCCTTGGATGAGGACCGTCGAATCGGTGGGAGCCACGACTTCGACTTGTTTGAGCACCTGTTTGAGGGCTTTGCTGTCGCCGATGATGTCATCAAACCCATGCTCGACGCGAAGCTCCTCTTCGAGATAGAGCTTTTCCTTCGCCAATCTGTCTTTGAGCTCGGCGATCTGTTGGAATGCCAGGGCGTTTTCGACCGCAACAGCTACTTGTTGCGCCACTTGTTGAAGAAACTCTATATCCCGATCGCTATATGCCTCTTCTTTCAAGCTCAAGAATCCCATGGCGCCCAACCGGCCCCTCGCCGTGCTCAGCGGCACGAAACAAAACGACTTCGTCCCGTCCTCCGCCATGGCGCTGATGACCCACGGCCATCGTCGTTCTTCCGTCAGATTGGAGACCAGGAGCGGCTGCTGATTTTCCCATACCGACCCCGCGGGACAGTCTTCAATCGCCACTTCGTGCCCCCCCACCAGGTCCGCCGGCACATTGGCCTGAATCGTATGGAGACGCATCATCTTCTTGACGGGATCATGCAGAGACAAATCGACAAAATTCACCTGCACCACACGAGGGAGTCGATGGGCGAGATCACGAAAGAGTTGATCGAGGTCCCGCTGCGCGGAGATGACCTGCGCCACCTCCAGAAGCGCCTGGTATCGTTCCGCAAGGTCCTCACAGGGCGATAAGCCGGATTTATTCATGGCTGACAGTATGGACCATCGACCGGCAACGGCTCAAGAGGTCAAGAGAGAAGCGGGGCTAAACGCCACGCCTCACGGGATACGCTCGCCTCGCTGAGCGGGCGAAGCGGGCTTCACGCTCTTCAAGCGATGCGACCTGCCTCGCGAAGCCGCTTCGGCAAGGCGGGGAACGCCGCCGGCGGACTTTTTCAACAGCCTGCTACAGCGTCTGGTGCGTCCCGTCGCAATACGGCGGGGTCTTCGTCTGCTTGCACCGGCACAACGCAACCTCTTTCTTTGCATCCACGGTAAACTCAACCGGCTCGAGCCCGGTTCCTTCATGTGACCCATCACAAAATGGTTGGTCCCGCGAGCGCCCGCATGAACACCAGTAGTAGGTGCCCGGCTCTAGCGACATCACGGACGGTTCCTTGGCTGCAATGCGTGGTTGTCCCATGGATGTTCCCTCCTGTCATGGTTGGGTCAGGACTACAGGACGGAAGTATACCGTGTCACTATGCATTTCGCACCGCCTTCCTACGTGATTCCCTTCCATCACCACTTAAATATAGAATCTCGACTATTGTTTGGGGCGGTATTATTCACTTCGTCTATGGTATTTTCGTTCCCCCGGCCTATTGGCCGTACCGTCGATCGGCCATGATCGGCCGACATGGGGATAGCGTTCCTTTACGAGGGTACTGCGTGCATCCAGATTCCGTCTTCTTTCAAGATCTTGCCATCGTATTCCTGGCAGCGGTCGCAGGCGGCATACTCGCCCGGATTGCGGGGCAGCCGTTGATTCTGGGCTATGTCCTGGGCGGCATCGCGATCGGTCCATTTACTCCGGGACCCACCATTTCGGAATCCCATACGTTTGATCTGTTTGCGGAAATCGGTGTCATTCTCCTGATGTTTTCGATCGGGCTCGAGTTTTCCGTGAAGGACCTGATGCGCGTCAAATGGGTCGCGCTCGCCGGCGGACCGCTGGGGATTCTCGTGGCCATCGGATTGGCCGTCATGACGGGGAGCCTGATCGGGTGGTCGACGACCCAAAGCATCGTGATCGGGGCGGTCATTTCCATAGCGAGCACCATGGTGCTCGCCCGCCTGCTTGTCGATCGGGGCGAAATTCGTTCCAAGCACGGACGAGTGATGATCGGCATCGCCCTGGTCGAAGACGTGGCGGTCGTGGCCATGACGGTGCTCATGCCGGCCCTCGGAGAGTTCGACTCGGGGCGAGTGCTGCTGATCGGTCAAGCCTTTGTGAAGGCTCTGCTCATTCTTCTGCCATTGGGGTATTTGGGGGCCAAAGTCATCCCACTGATCATGACCCACGTCGCCAGGACCCAGAACCAAGAACTCTTTCTACTCGTCACACTGGCAATCAGTCTTGGGACCGCCGCCGTCACGCAGATGGTCGGACTCTCCCTCGCCTTGGGCGCATTTCTGGCCGGGCTCCTTATCAGCGCATCCGAATATGGGCACGAAACCTTGGCCCGGCTGCTTTCGCTGCGTGATGCCTTCGTCGCGCTCTTCTTCGTCACTATCGGCATTCTGATCGACCCGCGCGTGATCATCGATAACCTTTCTCTGCTTGCCACCATGATCGGCTTGATCGTCGTCGGGATGTTCATGATTTGGACGACCATCGTGCGGCTGTTCGGCTACTCTTGGACGACGGCCTTCCTGGTGGGAATAGGCCTCACTCAAATCGGCGAATTCTCATTTGTCCTGGTGCAGGTCGCAAAAGGGGCAGGCCATATCGGCAGCGAAGTATACAACGCGACGCTTGCGGCCTCCGTCATCACGATTCTCATCAATGCGGCTCTCGTGAGGTATGTCCCCGACTGGCTCGCCCGGCGGCGCCTCGCCCATGATCAGCATGACATGACGCCTTGGCATCCGGAAAGCGAACCGCTCCAACAACATGTCGTCCTGTGCGGCTTCGGCCGCGTCGGCAGCTCGCTGGGGAGGGCGTTGGACGCGTTCAGTCTTCCCTATGTGGTCATCGACAGAAATCCGGACATCATCCGCCGGTTACAAGGCCGGCACATCGCCTGTATCTTTGGCGACGCCTCCCATCGCGAATTGCTCATGAAGGCCGGAGCGGCGGATGCGTCTCTGATGATCGTGGCACTGCCTGAAATCGAGCCGGCTGCGCTCACGGTGAGCCGCATTCGCGCCATCAATCCGAAAGTTCCGATCTTAGCCCGCGCGCATGGACCGGCGGAAGCGGAACGACTCAGCGCGGGTGGGGCGGCCGAGGTTATCCAGCCTGAAGTCGAGACGGCGGCGACACTGATCCGGCATGTCTTGGCCTGGTTCGGGGTACCGAAGGACCGCATTCTGAACTATGTGGAGCACTATCGGCAGGTCATGGAAACGAAACGGCAACCGAGTTGAATCGGCGCCGCAAAGGTTACAACCGCAATAGCTCGATCGACAATCACGGCTGCCGCCAATCCGTGCGTTCAGTTCAATCGCACTCCCACTTCGTCGAGATGGCGCAAGAGGTCGGCAGGATCTTGATAGACACGGTAGGCACCGGCATGCTGAAGCTCCTCACGCCCATATCCCCCCGACAGTAAACCCACCCCCAAAGCCCAAGCCCGGCGGGCGGCCAACATATCCCAGACACTGTCCCCCACGATCACGCACCGGTTCATCGGTATCTTAAGCCGCTGGGCGGCGGCCAGGAAGAGATCCGGATCCGGTTTGGCGTGCCGCACGTCATCGCGCGTCACGACGGGCACATCCTGGGATAGGTTCAACAGTTTGAGGGTAGGCTGCGCGCTTTGCAAACGCCCGCTGGTGGCAATGGCGTACGGCGCGCCACGCGCTGAAAGCTCCGCCAACAGCTCCAGCGCGCCCGGCAACACGCGCAAAGAACCGGCCTGCCGGCGATAGGCCTCGGCGTGGGTGCGCTGAATACGCTCCACTTCTTCCGGCGAGAGTACTCGTCCGATCTCCCGAAGAAACGCCGACAACATGAGGCCCCCGCTCATGCCGATCTGCCGGTGGATCCGCCACACGGCCAGCTCGATCCCGGCACCTTGCATGGCTTCGCGCCAAGCCAGGACATGCTGATAGACACTATCCACCAGGGTGCCGTCCAGATCGAAGAGAAATGCCAAAGAGTCACGGTCCGATGAGAGTGTCATGGTGTGTGGTCCTGTAGGGTGTCGATTTAGGAACTGATCAAACGATACGGCTACCGAAGGCGATCATGATACACCCTCCACTCATAAGCGCAACGGCTTGATCGGCGACAGGACCGCCGCCGGATCGTTCTTCCACACCGACTCGTCCGCGTCAACATAGAGTTCGACTTCGTTCCCATCGGGATCTTTCAGATACAGACTTTGACTCACCGTGTGATCGCTCATGCCGTCGATCGATACACCGGCCTGTTCAAGTTCGTGCTTGGCCTTGCGGAGTTCATCCAACCTGTCCCCTACTTTAATGCCGATATGATAGAGCCCTCGACGTCGTCCAGTAGAAGGGCCGGGCGCATCGCCTACTTGAATGAGCAACAGCTCATGGTGCGTGCGGCCGGATGTCAGCGCAGCGGCTGCTCCGTTGAAGATCCGCCCCACTTCCTTGAAGCCCAACAAGTCTCGATAGAAGCCGAGCGATCGTTCCAGGTCTTTCACATAGAAGACGACGTGGCCTAAATAATGTGCTTTCATGTCCGCTCCTCTGGTAGCAGATTCCACCGAATGATGACGGGCGTTTCGCGTTCAAAGCCGAGCACGCTGATCGAGGCGGTGCGAAGCACGAACAACCGCCCCGCGTCGGGCTGCAGACCAAGCCAGCAGGCGGTGAGTATGCGCAAGATATGGGCATGGGCGAACAGTACCACGTCGCCGTTGACCGCCTTCGCTCGCTGGATCACCCGTTGGACGCGGCGCCCGACTTGTTCGATCGACTCGCCCTTGGGAACGGTGGTCGTCCAGATCGACCAGTCCGGTTGTTCCAACCTCATTTCCTCCGTCGTTCTTCCTTCATAAATGCCATAGTCCCATTCGAGCAGGTCATCGGTCACACTCGCCGCGTCGCCGTACCCGGCGAGGCGGCAGGTCTCATGCGCCCGACGCAGCGGACTGCTGAGCGCCAAGGCAAACCGTCGGCCGGCCAGAGATTGCCCGAGCGTAACCGACTGGCGCTCACCAGTCGGGGTCAGGGCGATGTCGGTGCGACCCGTGTGCCGTTTGGCCGCGCTCCATTCGGTCTCGCCGTGCCGAATCAGCCACAGTTCCTGACGTGATTCACTCATATGTCACTCTTCTCATCCTACTCGTAAATCAGCAGGATATTGACGACTATTTTGCAAGGCCGCAGCGAGGTCCGCGACGCGAAGAATAATTGCGCGTCACGTCCGCGGACGGGCGCGAGTTGATGAGCGCCCAGTGTCTTGGCGAGGCGTAACTTATTCTCACCCACCCGCCCCGAGCTGCGCTTGCAGCTCGGGGCGGGTGGCACGTTGAGGCCGTGGGCGATGCGATCACGCCGGCGGCGGACTTGTTCAACCGCCTGCCGGACTATGCCTTCTTGCCCAAGGCCCGATCAAGATTGAAGGCGGCGCTGATCAGCGCCAAGTGGGTGAACGCTTGCGGGAAGTTACCGAGCGCTTCCCCGCCGGCTCCGATCTCTTCGGCATAGAGCCCCACATGATTGGCATAGCCCAACATCCGCTCGAACAGCAGGCGCGCTTCATCGAGCTTGGCGCGATCGACGCGTCCGGTCCGAGCCAAGGCTTCCACCAGCCAAAACGTGCACATATTGAAAGTGCCCTCCCGCCCATGCAGGCCGTCTTCCCCCGTCTCGCTGTCATACCGATAGACGAGCCCGTCGGAAACCAATCCTCCGTGTTTCGGCGATCGATTGATGGCCGCCAGGGTGTCGAGCATCCTGGGATCGTTCGGCGAAAGGAAAAACACGAGCGGCATGATGAGATTCGCGGCGTCCAATGAGTCGCTGTCGTAATGTTGCACGAATGCCCGCCGCTCGGCATTCCACCCCCGCTGCATGATGTCTTCATAGATCTGATCGCGAACACGAAACCACCGAGCGCGGTCGGCGGGAAACGAACGTTTGTCGGCCAAACGAAGGCCTCGATCCATCGCCACCCAACACATCAATTTGGAGTAGACGAACTGACGCCGGCCTCCCCTGGTCTCCCAAATACCCTCGTCCGGCTGCTGCCAGTTGTCACAGAGCCAGTCGAGCCGATGCCTGATCCTCACCCAGGTGTCATGACCGATCGGCATCACGTGTTTATTGTACAGGTAGACGGCGTCAAGCAGTTCGCCGTAGATGTCCAACTGCAACTGGTTGTACGCGCCGTTGCCGATCCTCACAGGCTTAGCGCCACGATAGCCGTCCAAGTGATCGAGCGTCTGTTCGGTCAAATCGTGACGGCCATCGATTCCATACACGATTTGCAGCGAGCCGTCCGCCTCGACCTCTTTGGCGCGCGCCGCCAACCATTTCAGGAAGCGGTCCGCTTCCTCGGTAAACCCGATTTTCAGAAAGGCATAGACGGTAAAGGCGGCATCGCGCATCCAGGTGTACCGATAATCCCAATTGCGCACACCGCCGGGGGTTTCGGGCAAGCTGCAGGTCGGCGCGGCTACGATGGCGCCGGTCGGTTCGAACGTGAGGAGCTTTAGGCAAAGAGCGGAGCGGTAGACCATTTCCCGCCACCGACCGGTGTAGGTGCATTGCGAGAGCCACCGGCGCCAATACTTCACGGTATGCTCGAACAATTCATCCGCTTCACCCGGTGACGGCCAGGGACCGCAGCCGTCCCCTGGCCCGATGGGACACAATACGAAGACGGCGGTCTGTTCCTCCCCCAGCCTGAACGTTGTCGAGACGCCGCGATCGTCCATCCTGAGCGGAATGTCGGTGGCCAACCCGAGGCTGAGCTCCGAAGAGTAAAAACCGGCCCCTTGCTTCGTGACGCGCGTCTGGTGAGGTGTTCCGGCGTAGTTGAAGGCCGGATGGCAGCGGACTCGAAACTCCATGTTTCCCTGCGTCACGCGGACTCGGCGGATCAGTTGATGCTGCCATGGCGAGTCGGACTGCAGCCCGGCCGGCATGAAATCCACGATTTCTGCGATGCCGCTCGTCGCATGGAAGCGCGTCACGAGCACGTTGGTATCGGGCCAGTAGAGCTGCTTCGTGGAGAGATCTGTGTCGACGGCGGTGATTTCGAACCGGCCGCCTTTTTCATCGTCCAGAATAGCCGCGAACACGCTGGGGGAGTCAAAATGCGGAAGGCATAGCCAATCAATCGATCCGTTCAGACCGACAAGCGCCGCCGTGCGCATGTTCCCGATGAGGCCGTAGTTTTGGATCGGTTGGTAACTCATCGCTCAACTCGCCTCAATAATCAACGACCGACAAGTTGGGTCGAGACTGTTCCACCAGCCAGCGCAGCATCTTCTCGGATCGGATGATGCCGAGGAGACGCCGGTCCTCCGGACTCTGCACAACCGGCAGCCAGTCGAGATCGTGCCTATTCATCAAATCGCCGGCGGTCAAACTCGTATCATCCGGAGTCACGGCGATGGGATCGGCGCGCATGAACTCCCGAACCAGGGTTGACGGGCTTCTCCCCTGCGCAAAAGCTTCAAATAGTTCATTCCTAGTGACGATGCCTTCCAACTGTCCCTTCTCATCCAAGACGATCAGATACTCCACCGCAAGCAAGTCGAACATACGAACGGTGTCTTCGAACGTATTTTCAGCGGAAAGGTGGTGGGCCGGAGTCGCGTCCATGAATGCGCGCAGCGGTCGGCATTCGAGAGCAGTCCACGCGCGGCTCAAGTGTTGGTTCAATCTGGGTCGACGCCATCTCAGGGCCTGAGCGACGAGATGGCGGAAAGGTGTCAGCGCTCGAGAAATTTGCGAGAAGACCTCTTTACCCATCACCAGCACCTCGACTGCCGTACGGGCGCGAACGCTCCCGATGCGGACCGTCCCGTCAAGAAGCGCAATTTCACCGAAAAACTCTCCCGGCCCAAACCGCGTCATGAGGCGCTGTCGCCCCGTGGCATCGCGCCGTAGGACTTCGACCTCGCCCTGTTCGATCGCGTAAAAACTCATGGCGGGCTCGCCTTCGACAAAGATGAAGTCGCCGGGCCGATAATGAGCCCGTGCGATCCGTTCGGTTTGACTGACCTTCGGATGGGCCAGGTCGCGCGGAAAGAACAGCTCCCAGGTCCAGTCGAACGCGACTTTAATCCGGCGAGACCAAGAGGGAGATTTCAACAGATACACGGTTCGCCACAGCCACCAGGCCGGAAACCCGGAGAGGCGGATACCGAGAATTTCTGCGACCGCCTTCCGCTCTCCGATCCCGCACAGTTGACCCAGTGGTTTGTAGAAGAACGGCCTGGTCGGTTGCCGCTGCAAGACACGAACGATGTTTTCCGCCGCTTGCCGTCCTTGCCGTTCGGCAAACTGGCCGGTCGTCGGTGAAAGACGGCCGTCATAGGCATTGGTGATATGGGCGCAGTCGCCGATCGCCCAGAGGTTCGACGTGCCGCGCACGCGCATATCCGAATCGGTAAGCAGCCGGGCGCCCTCTTTGGGCACATCGAGCCGATGCACCAGAAGCGGCGCCGTGGTGCCGATCGTGCAGACGACTGTGGCGCCATGGAGCATGCGACCGTCATGCAGCTCGACCCCATCGGCCGTCGCCGACATCGCGCGCGCGTTGAGCACCATGCGGATGCCGGCCAGCTCCATCTTCGTTCGGGCGAACTCGCGCAGAGTCGGGCTCACTTCCGGGAGAATCTGGTCACGGCTGTGCACCAGCGTCACAGTCACGTCACCGGCGGTGAAGTTGCCGTAAAACCTCGTGCTGGCTCTGATCAAATCATTGATCTCGCCGGCCGCTTCCACACCGGTAAAGCCGCCGCCGACCACCACGAAGGAAAGATACCATCGTCGCCGCTCCGGGTCGTCGCAGACTTCGGCTTTTTCGAGTTGTTCCATCACATGGAACCGTAAGGCCATGGCATCGCCCACGGACTTGAGCGGGAACGCATGATCGGCCATACCGGGGACCACATTCAGATTGACCGAGGTTCCACAGGCCAGCACGGCATGATCAAACGGCAGACGACCCAGACGCCCGTCGTATCGTTCGTACTCCACCTCGGACGTGGCCAGGTCGATTTGCCTGACCTCTTCGGTTCGACAGCGCACTCCGGGCAGCATCTGACGTAACGGCACTGTGACCGCCCCAGGGTTGATCGCGGCGCCGGCCACCTCCGCCAGCAACGGATAGAAGACCATGTTGTTTTCTTTGCTGAACAACACGATCTCCGCGCGATCTTTGGGCAATTGCTTGCGCAGAGTCCTTGCGCACTTGACCCCGGCAAAGCCACCGCCCACTATCATGATCCGTGTCATGCTCATGACTTTAAATGGTTAACCCGTGCGGCTCCCGTGAACAGACCTATTCAGAGAAAATTCAGCCGCCAAGCCTGCCCAAATTTCAGAACGGTAACGGTTCATCAGTCGCCGAGCTCGAAGATGTCGTGCGAGTCGGTCACCACATGCATGCCGGTGATGCCGGCGGATTGGATATCTCCGCTCGCGAGGTGCAGCCGATCGCCCACGACGGCTCCGGCCAGGCCATGTCGGGGCATCGGCATCATCGGCAGTTCAGACCAGCTGTTGGTCGCCGGATCGTACGCTTCCAACGCGCGAAACGCCGCCATCAGATGGCTGTCTTGATGTTCCCCTCCGGCTACATAGATGCGCCCTTTGAACACAGCCCAGGCTCCGCCGCTCCGCTCGGTCGGCATGCGGGCCTTCACCGAGCCCCACTGGTCGGTGGCCGGATCATATTCTTCGACCACGTTGGTGTTGCTGGCGGTAAAAATGAAGGCGCTGCCGAGCCTGCCGCCGATGACGTAGATCTTGTTGTTCACGGCCCCGATGGCCGCGTGGTTGCGCGCCGTCGGCATGGACGAACGCTCCGACCAGGTGTTGGTCTTGGGGTCATACTCTTCCACGGTGCCCACCGATCGATGAGGCCTTGCCGGGTACAGGGCGGTCTCGCTCGAACCAGGATGGAGGCCCGCGCCGCCGATGACATAGATCTTCCCATTGACCGTGGCGGCGACGGCTGAGCCGCGTCTTGACGGCATCGGAGCCAATGCTTTCCAACGGTCTGCTGTCGGATCGTACTCCCACGCGTGATTGATCGGCACCCAGGCAGGTGGACCGGACTCAGGTGGCACGAAGCCGCCGAACGCATAGAACGTTCCATTGAGCTCGGTGAAGGCGACATGATGCGCCGGCAAGGCCATTGGTTTTTTCTTCATCCACTTGTCGGTCGCCGGATCATACTCGTACACCAGGCCTTGCGGGATCCACCCTGGCCCGAGTCCGCCGAACACATACAACTTGCCACCGACCGAACCACCGACCAGTTCCTCGGACGGCTCAGGAAACGGCGCGCCCTTAGTCCACTTGCCTGCGGCTTGCGCGGGAACGGGAGCGCCGAGCATGAGGACGCTGATCATTGCGATCAATACACACACGTGCATAAGGCCTCCACGTTGATGGCGAACGGACGGACCATCGGATCGTTTCACGTTCAGGTGTCCTTCTTGGGTACCGTCAAAGCATGAACGCTAGACTGCGTTGCGCGCCGCATCCACGCTCCAGATGCCGGACCCCTGGGACGAGATATACAAGAACGTGAAGCAATAGAGGACCGCGAGTTCCCCCATGTTCTGAATCGGCAACAGCGCCTGTGTGCCGTGCGCCATCCAATAGGCGGCGGCCATCAACCCACTACAGAGAAACGCCGCCCAGCCGGTGAAAAGACCGATCATCACGAGCGTGCCGCCGATCAATTCGATCGGACCTGCGACGTAGGTAACAAAGGGAGGAACCGGGTGTGGGGTTCCGGGAAACCCGAACAACTTCTGGGTGCCGTGCCAGAGAAACAGGAAACCGGTGACGATGCGCATCAATGCATAGGTTTGAGCGGAATAGGAACGCATGAACGGCGGCATAAGCTCCTCCCTGGGATAATAATCAGGCAGACATCATTCCACCTCGACCGTGACGACTGCTTCGACACCCAGCGCGTCGTGATCGTGGCTCGCCGCCACAAGCTTGATCTCGTGCGAACCGCGCGTGAGCCCCTTGACCATGCCTTTAAACCCTTTTTGATATTCACCATCCACATAACAATGGATGTGCGTGGCTTCCGTCCCCTTCGACAGCTTGTACCGCACTTCGACGGAGTCCCCCTTTATCACTGCTCCCTGCGCCGGACTCACGATCGTGAGTCGGCTGCCATCGTCATCGGCTGTCCAACCGGTCGTGACAGCCACTAATGACAACAGGCCGATGAGGACCGACATCAGAATGGTCCGAACCATTGCGGGCCTTTCCGATTGATGATCGACATCTATGTTGAGCAACCAAGTTCCCTGTTGACGGATCATGACATCGCCTCCCCATTATCGAGACCAGCATCACCGGTCTTTCATCATTGCCTAACAGGTTGTTGACAAACTATCTGACGACCAAGAGATGAAGCCTCGTTTACTCTCACAGACGAAATCCTCATGCCCCACAGGCTGTTCAGAAAGGCCGTCATTCTCACCCGCCCACCCCAGCGCACCCGGTTCGCCTGCCTGCACGGACTCATCGACGCAGGCACGGCGAAGCCGAGGGCCAAGACGCGCATTTCATCGGCCAAGACGCAGCTTCTGTCCGCTTCACGAGACACGCTCACCGTCACCGCAACTCATCAATGTATTCTTCACCTTCCCTCCCTACGTTCAGTTGGATGTCAACGCTCTTTCCCTATCTCTTCACACCACCGGATCTTTGCTCCCCTCAAGGTCGCGAAGGATGCGAGCCGGGTTACCCGCGACGACCTTGGCCGCGGGGACGTCGCGCACCACCACGCTCCCGGCGCCGATGACGCTGCGGTCGCCGATCGTCACGCCCGGAAGAATGATCGCGCCGCCTCCGATCCACACGTCGTTTCCGATGCGGATCGGGCGAGCATATTCCAGGCCGGATCGTCGTACATCCGTCTCGAGCGGATGCGCCGCCGTGTAGAGTTGCGCGGCCGGTCCCATTTGAAGATTGTCCCCGATCTCGATCGGCGCGCAGTCGAGAAAGACGCAGTTGAAATTGATGAAGGCGTTCCGTCCGAGCCGGATGTTATAGCCATAGTCGCAGGCGAAGAGCGGCCTGATGACCGCACCGTCGCCGAATGAGCCCAAGAGCTCGCGTAAGATCGTCGCTCTCTCGCCCGTCTCCTCGTCCGAAGTCGCGTTGTACCGTGTCAACACACGCTGCGCCCGCCGGGTATCCGCAACAAGTTCGGGATCCGCCGAGCGATAAAGTTCGCCGGCCAGCATCTTTGTCTTTTCAGTTTTTGGGTTCATACAGATCCCATCCCGAGAGGGCAGTTACTCCTGCCGCACGTTCCCGGTCCGATGTGAATAAAAGCGACATATCGGCGCCGTTTCTTCTCGCCGTATCGCTTGAGCCCGCGCAAGCCGACATCATCCTCGGCGGCCCAGCATGCCTTCGATACGCCCCGTGAGACTGCACCCGCTTTCGAAAACACGTCATCCGTTAGCCGCCGTCCACGCCTTCCATTGTCCTGCTTCTCATGATGAGAGGCCGAGAGTCGATGACGCGGACCTGTCAGACCGTCGCAGCGCTGCGATCAGCAAATCGGCCACCGCCCCGCCAGACGCCGGATTCTGTCCGCTGATCAGCCTGTCGTCTTCAACGGCAAACGGCGCCCAGGGCTTGTCGGCTTTCTTGTAGACGGCTCCTCTCGCGGCCAGCTCTGTTTCAGTCAAGAAAGGCACAAACCTGTCGAGCTCGGCCAGCTTCTCCTCTTCATTGGAAAAACCGGTGACTTTCTTATCCTTGATGAGCAACGACCCATCGGACAATTTGATATTCAATAGGCCTGCGGCGCAATGGCAGACCGATGACACATAGCCGCCGCTCTCGTAGATTCTTCGACTGATCGTCTGAAGGGCCTTGTTCTCAGGAAAATCCCAGATCACGCCATGGCCGCCGGTAAAGTAAATCGCCGCATAATCGTTTGGATTGACTTGGCTGGGTTTGAGCGTGGTTCCAAGGCGATTCATGAATGCTTTCTTGTGATACCACTCCCAATCGGTCGGTTCCGCCATCGCAAGGCTATGTGGATCAATCGGCGTATAGCCGCCTTGAGGACTGACGTAATCGACCTCGTAGCCCGCCGATTCGACCTTCTCGACGAAGTGCACGGCTTCGCCCAGCCACAAGCCGGTCGCCCGATTCAAGTTGGGATATTTCTCGACGCTGGTGAGCACCACGAGGATTTTCTTGTTCATGACTTCACTCCTGCGTCCGTCGGTCAAACCGTCACAGCCGCTTCTCCTCAAGATCGTAGACATCGAACCACACATAGACGGGACGATGGGTGGGAACAAACTTGGGAATGTATTCTTCGAGGTACTGCTGAGCCTGGAGACTCATGTCGCTCAATCGTGTATCGCGCATCGCGTTGTTCCACTTCAACACTTCGTCCGGATCCTTGACCTTCGAATGGCCCGCGATCCACGACGCGAGTTCTTCATCGGTTGCTCCCGTCGCGACCACGTCCTTGAACCGTTCGGGCGTGATGCCGGTGAACGCGAACCATTGGCTCGCCAAGGAACAGGGCCAATAGTTGTACTCGCCGTTCATATCCGCGAGAAATGCCCTGCACTTGTCGACGCACCGCGCGGCAATCACATAACCACCCAGCTTTTCTCGAGGACTGCGCGGATAATTCTTGCGGAGATCCTTCGCCAGTTTCTTCACCTTTTCGTGATCCGTGCTCATCATGCTGCCTCCCGCATTTGTTTCCCGTAATTGAGCGCGCGTTGCAACGCACCCTCATACCACCCGCCGAAACCTTCATCTCATTCTGACGGCCTCAGCAGGCTTCGTACCGAATCCAACAGAGTCGCGTCCTCGGCACCGGACGCGGCGGCGCCCTTCGATTGGTTCATCAAGTCGGACTACATGGTGGGAGAACGACCGCAACCAGGCAAACTGGGAGTTCCCCTAGCGCCAATTCTTGAAGAAATTCCCTCTGGACGAGATGCGGCCAGGCATCTCACTCCTTTTCCCATCCATATCTTCGGACGGAGGGTGGTTTTTCCGATGGTTCCGTCCGATCTCCAAATTGTCGACCGGCGCTGAGCATGGTGCATCCCTTCGTTCACTTCTTCCCCATATCATAATAAAACCGCTCGTGGACGATCTTGCCGTTCTTCCACTTGGCCACCGAAACCTGCTCCATGTGAACCGGCTGCCCGGTCGTCGCAATGAAATCAAGGGTACATTCGTAAAACGTGACGTTGTCGCCCGTGCCGCTCGCTTTCACCTCGAACCCCTTCCATTCCTTTACCCCGCTCATAAATTGCTTTTCTCGCTCGATGTTGGCGGCTAACCCCTTCGTGGGCGGATTCGCATTGTCCTGCATCACCGTGTCCTGGTCGTAAAACTCGGCCATGGCGTCGATGATTTTGCCCTGTCGGATATACTCGAAGAGACTGTTCAACCGCTGTTGCAGATTCGTCGTGCTCATGACTTCTTCTCCTTTCGAGGTTTGCTGGCGAATGTTATCCCGACTTTCCGCACTTCCTGATAAGGAAGGAGCCACACCAATGATTCATCGCTGAGATCGCCGACTTGGATACGATTCCCCCAAGGATCTCGAAAATCGCAACGAAAATCCGGATGGAGCTTCAATTTATATTTCTTCGTCAGCTTCTTGCGGACTTCCTTGATCTGTCCGGCATCACGAACCATCAGCCCGAAATGCTTCATGCGGTCCGGTTGCAGCTTCTCGACTTCAAAAATAGCCATGAACTGATGCTCGCCGAGCTTGCACCAAGCAGCCCCTTCGCCGCCACGCAGCATCTTCAAGCCAAACACGTCCTGATAAAATTTCACCGCCTGCTTGGCATCGGTCACTTCGATCACGATATGATTGCAGCCATAGACCCGGACCGACATCGTTCTCCCTGCCTTGCCGTTCCCGTCACGGACCGATTCTCTTCAATCCGCGTTCGCTCATTTGACCCGGCGAGCGGTTGCAATCCCGCCGGTCGTTATTTTGTCGCGGGAAGTTTCGACGCCGATCCGATGCTGTCGAGACCGGCTTGCGCACAAGCCGCGTCGAGATGGCCTCCCGGCGCACCCCCTACTCCGATCCCTCCGACGATTTCAGAGGCGATCTCGATGGGCAATCCTCCGGCCAAAAAGAGAATCCGATCATTCATGTGCTGCAATCCCTGAAGCCCTGGCGTTTTGGCGATAAGCTCAGCCACATTGCCCGTCGGCCCACGCATGCTCGAGGCGGTGTAGGCTTTTTTCTCGCTGCTTTCGACGGTATGAGGCCCGGCTCCGTCCCCCCTCAGAAATGCCCTCAGAATACCGGCCCGATCCACCACCGCCGCACTGACTCGATGGCCCTCTTTCGCGCATTGGTCCACAGCGACTCTCACCGCTGTCGCCGCCAAAGCCACCGGCAAGACCGCCTCGCGCGGCAAGTCTTCCGCTGCCACAGCACCGGAGGGTAATCCGCCGGCGCAGGCCGCGATGATGATCAACCCACGGGCGGACAACCGAATATGAGATTGCCATCGATTCATATATGTCATCGATTCCTCCTTGATTGGACGCACATATCGCACCCATAGGAGCTCGTTACCGAGCTCCTGCCCCCTCCAAAGCACTCACGATTTCTTGATACCCTTTGCGACGGGCATGCTGGAGCGGCGTGACACCGTCTTGATCGGCGATATTCACCGAGGCACCGGCCTTCACGAGCATCCGCACGATCTCTTGGTGTCGTGGCCCTCCGTCGCTCAAGATGATGGCTTCCAGGAGGGCCGTCCAACCGAGATGGTTCACGTGATCCACGTCGATATCCGAATCGAGCAATGCCCTGACGACCTCGACATGTCCGCGCTCGCATGCAGGGATCAGCGCGGTGCCGCCGAAGCGATTATAAATCTTGAAGTTCGGCTTGGCCTTCAGGGCGAGCGTGAGGATCTCCAGGTACCCACTGGCCCCGGACAACAGCAACGGACTGTCACGCTTCTTGTCCTGCGCGTTGACATCAGCCCCGGCCTCTATCAAGAGACGAGCGCTTTCGACATGGTTATGGCTGGTCGCAGCCAGCAGCGCCGTGCGCCCCTGTCCGTCACGAGCCTGGAGATCGGCTCCTGCCTTCAGCAACCGCTGCACGGTTGCCGTGTCATTCATGTCAGCCGCGGAAATCAACCGCTGATCATCGCTCATGTTCTCACTATGACCTTGCGCGACCGACAAGACCAACGTGATCATAAGCAGCATTGCCGTGATTGCCTGTCGCATCCTCATCGCGCCGGCTCCGCCCTGGATTATTGTCCGGATGTGTTCCACTGACCCTGGAGAATGCTCAGGATGACACTCCCGTTCGAATTCGCGCCGACATCTGGTCAACCGCCGACACGAACGTCTCCACCGGCTGGGCGCCGGAGATCGCGTAGGTCCCGTTCACGATGAAATAGGGGACGCCGCGAATCCAAAATTTATGACCGGCCGATTCTTCAGCCCTAACCTCGGCAGTTCCTTCGTCGCTCTGGAGGACGAGCTTCACCGCTTCCCTGTTCATGCCGGCTTGCTCCCCCAGTTGGACAAGCGCGGCGATCGATCCGATATCCGCCGCCTGTTCGAAATAGCCTTTAAACAACCGGTCAACCACCGCATCCTGTCGGCCTTGGAGGCCGGCATACCAAATCAACCGATGGGCCAGAAAGGTGTTCGGCGTCCTGAGGATCTTCTCGAAGGCAAACGGAATCTGTTCGATCGCACCGGCTTCGATCAATCGTTTCTCCATCTCTTTAAATGTTTCCAGACTCCCGAACTTCGCCTCGAGGTAGGCCGTTCGATCCATCCCATCCTTTGGCATCGCCGGATTCAACTGAAACGGTCTCCACGCCACATAAGTCTTCAGAGGGTCGTCCACTTGCCGCAAGGCCCGTTCCAGCCGCCGCTTCCCCACATAGCACCAGGGGCAGATCACATCGGAATAGACGTCAATCGTCAGCACACGTTCATTCATGACAGGTGGTCCATTTGCCGGCCTCATAGGCTCGGGCCACTTCGTCGGGAACCATCGTGCTTGTCATCATGACGCTCTCTCACACCATACTCCGTAATGCCTCCGACAGGGTGACCGTGCCCCGCGCGAGCTTATCAGGATGCTCGTACCCGATCGTCCCTTTCGAGAAGGCGCTGTACATTTCTTCGAACAGGTTCGCCGCTTCATCGGAAAACCCAAATGATTTGAATGTCGGAACCACGGCACTGAGTGGCGCATGTTGGGCGGTCACCGTTTTCCCAAGAATCTGACTGAGTGCCGATGCTGCTTGATCCGGGCTATACTCTTCCGGGCCCGCCATTTCCACGATCTGCTTCCCCCTTCCACCACTCATCAGCCGCTCCGCGCCGATCCGACCGATGTCCTTGGTGGAAATCATCGGAATCTTGGCTTGAGGCGCAATGAACGTCGGAAGGATTCCTTGGGTCTTTGCCGCGCCGATCACAGGTGCCCAGTTGTCCATGAAATAGCAGGGGCGAAGGATGGTGAGACGCTTGGCAATACAGCCAAGGGTTTGTTCGCCATAGCTCGCCGCCCGAATCGGGCCTGTCCCACCATGCAAATGCCCCCCGACCGACGACAGGAACACAACATGTTCGACTCCACTCTTCTGAACGGTTTCCGCAGCGCGATCCATTCTCTGTCGTTGATCCGCCAACCAAGCTTCGGCCCCGTAATTCGGCGGCACCAACAGATACACTCCGTTTGCCCCTTCAAATGCCTTGGTTAACGCCGATACGTCGTCGAGGGACGCCACCGCC
This sequence comes from Candidatus Nitrospira nitrificans, assembly GCF_001458775.1. NCBI lineage: Bacteria > Pseudomonadati > Nitrospirota > Nitrospiria > Nitrospirales > Nitrospiraceae > Nitrospira > Candidatus Nitrospira nitrificans. The sequence continues at coordinate 118,211 of NZ_CZPZ01000002.1, read as the reverse complement.
ACTTCCGCCCCTTTCGTTTTCCAGCGGGCTCCCTTCTCGATTGAACGAACGATCACCCTGACAGGCTGTTTGTTGTTTAGCAGAGTCTCTACGACGGCCGATCCTGTATTCCCTGTAGCACCGAGAACAACGAACATGGTGAACCCTCCTCTTTCTGATGAATAGTCGAGCAGCCGCTGATTATTTCTGCATGATGATAATGCGTCACGGCCTCTTCGCTGTAAAACGCGTCAAAACCCTTGCTTGACTGAAAGTCATAATCATGAATCTTAGGCTTGGCAACTTGCGTTCCAGCAGGAATTATTGAACTTCGATTTCCCATCGCGCTGTAACTAATAGGGTTTCATGGTTGGAACCAGGCTTGGGGGAACCGGGGAAAGCGAGGGTCAAGTGGCGAAGTAACGGCACCGTGCCGAATAGTCGGCTCTGGGACTCTTTGATAGGTCTGACGCATCATGAACGCGATTGACTTGCATCGAGCCACTATCTAGACTCTCGCCGGTCCAGAAAGCGCGTACGAGGGTTTACATGCCAGTGACTCGGATTACCGTCAGACAAGATTGTTTCAACCCGTCAGCAACCCTGCCATATGCACTGCGATTGAAAGATTTTGAGATGGCAATGCAGGATATTTACGACTCTACGACATCAATAAGGGGCTCATTCGGCGCGGGCTCCTTCGGTTGGATGACCTGTTACGTCCCGCAATCATGTCCGGCCTTCTCTCAGACATGCTGACCGCAAGCTTGTCGAAACATTCGAGAAGTCTTACGATCAACCTTTATCACAATGGCCATCCGGATTTGATTGTGAACGGAGTTTATCCGGACAATCGAGTCAAAGCCGGAGAACAAGGGGTAGAAATTAAGACCACGAGAAAGTCAGGCGGCGCGGTGGATACCCACGGAGCTCGCAATCAATGGATGTGCGTGTTTGTGTACGAGGTGGATTGCCGGACTGAACCAGCAAGGAATCGCGTCCCAATGACTTTCCGTGAAGTCTATCTAGGGAAGGTCACGCTGGAAGATTTTCGAAAAAACTCGAGGGGAGAGCTGGGAACTCGTACTGCGACACTTCGCAAGTCAGGAATCGAAAAACTCCGGAAGAATTGGATCTATATGGTCACTGAATAAAGGTGCCATTTTTGTAGTGAGCCAGTCGTGGCAGAGCTGTTTTCGCAATCTCAAAATAATGGGGGTCCTTTTCAATCCCTATACTCGAATATCCCACCGCTTCAGCGGCCGCAAGCGTGGACCCGGTTCCGCAGAATGGATCAAGCACGGTTCCGCTCCCAAGAGGAAGAACGCCCCTTACCAGCGTCCGTAAGAATTGCTGAGGTTTCAAGCTTGGGTGAGACGCAAGTTGCCTTTCTGTTTTGTGCGTGGGAGAAGAAGCAATAACATCCCCGAATGGCTTATGGGGGGATGGCCTTCGAAAGCCACCGGTCCCCCACTTTCTCAAATTATCCTGAACTCTTCCCTCTAGTGGTTTACGGAAAATCAGCCATGGTTCCCACATGGAACGTGGCATGACGCTGACATCGGGAAACTCTTCATGCGCCGCTTTGGGTCTATCTCCTCCCCTCATCGTCATCACAAGACGCACAATTTCTCCACGCCTTTCAAGACCAGCCTTCGCCAAAGCACCCGAGACCACATATGAGAGCAAGGGATTCGTGGCGACAACAACGTTAGCGCCTGGAACCAAAGCCGGGATGAGGACCTGTGCCCACTCAAAGAAGAAAAGCTCTAGTGCGCGTAGGTCTTGTGGCGAAAAGACCGTGAATCTAGGAAGAGGCGACCGTTGAACTCCGTCAAAAGACGGAGGAATACGCCAGACACCGCCCCTGCCATTCCTCAATTTTCTCTGCTGTTCCGCAGTATATTCGAACAATCCATATGGCGGATCAGTCACCACGCCGTGAATGGTATTAACCTGCTGTCGGCGTAGCCAGTTCAGGCAATCAGCTTCAAAAACTTCGGCATTTCCGAAGGAAAACCTTCGATAATACTGAAGGCAACTTTCAGCGGTCTTGCCCGGAAGCGGTTGTGAGGCCGTCTTCAATTCATACTGCCCTCTCGCGGTCCGCACGAAGAGGGACGGCGTGTTCAATCTTAAATACGATCGGACGCTTGACCGCGCTCCATCACCGATGAGATCGACAACGTGCTGTTCAATTGCTTGCAGAGAAGCGCCGCCTGGTCTGGTTGCGAGAACCGAAAAAATGGCGTCCCGAACTTCGCCAGGACGCCGTTTCGGTTGCAAGGTAGGCTGTACACGCGCCAGAGAATAAGACGTCCAGACGTCTTTGTCAACCGTATGGCAACAGTTGTGGAAATAGATATCGTGTCTCATCGCGCGCGGAATAATGGGGTATCGCTTTATCCATTGGAGTCATGCTGTCCCCCTATTCCCACCCTCTGACTTCATAGCCCTTTTCCTTCAGACAATTTGTGACGGCATCGGCATAGGGTGGTTCCGGCTCCAACGGCTTGAACGTGCCTCCGAGTAATCCCACGACCAAGCCGAGTCCACCGCCTGCAGCAGCCCCGATTGCTATTCCGGGCAGTCCTCCGACCACTCCGGCTGATGCGCCAACGGCGCCGCCGAGTGTGAGACCAAGCGCCGCTCCGGTGGCAGCGTTCACGCTTTGGTTGGCTCCATGACGAAGGCCGGCATCCTCGGCTTTCTTTCGACAGGATTCAACCTCCTGTTGAGCCATCTGCTTACCATACAAGTGGAGTTGTTTATTGGATCGTAAGATGGGCTGTGGCCCGGCGCAGGCCGTGACAGTGACAAGAAGCATGATTCCAACCAGCCGCTGCCATGATCGATGGACCACAGACGTCTCCAAAAGTGATTTCTTTGTTTTTCTTCACTTCTCACCCTTTGGAGTAAATGTCGAGATTTTTCCAATTGCGCACAGTTCTCTGTCCCCAGACCGGACGGGTGGACGCTCCATTGCGCGCACTGTCCGAGCACATCCCTTCATGTACTCGCCACTCAGATTGGGCATCGAGGTCGTTTCTATTGCGCGCATTGACCGACCACCACCCACACATCAATCTATTCTTTATCCTTCGCTTTTAGGTTGCGTGAGGGAGGGTTCCCACTGCGCGCATGCATCGAGCGCCGCCCCTAGTTTCAATTCAAATAGCATCCCGTGTGCGCGATGCGCGAGCACAGGAACCTCTCCCACACGCAACCATCTCCCCTCACTGCCACCCTGTCACCTCATACCCTCTTTCCTGCAAACATCGATTGACGTAATTGGTGTACGCGTGGTTGGGCTGAGAAGGACCGACGGCAGCAGAAAATAATCCTGTCAGAAGGCCCCAGACGGCTCCGCTCGCCGCACCGATCATTGATCCGCGACCCACCGCCCCCGAAATCGCTCCTCCAACCGCGCCACTCGCGGCACCGACCCCGGCGCCAACGGCGGTACCTGTGGCGACGCGACCCGCCGCGCTGCCACTCCTTTCGTTCGCCCCGGCGGCTTCCGCCGATTGTTTGCAGTCCTCGATGTCTTGCTCGGCGACTTCTTTTCCCACTGATTGCATATGCGCATTCGGGTAAAGCACCGGGCGGGCGCCGGAACAGCCCGCCAGCAGCATCACCACGAAGACACCGACTATCGCCGTTCTCCTCATATCTTCCCTCTTCCTTTCGATTCTTTTCGCATCAGTCCGGCCAACAGTGACTCTGCCGTGACACCCTTCACAAATAGACGCTTACGCCGCCCCGTCGCTCCGGTGCAAAGCTGCACATCCGCGCGTGGAACAGCACATCGCTCAGCGATGAAGCGAATCAATTCGTCGTTGGCGGCACCGTCAATCGGACGCGCCGCCAGACGGATCTTTATGGCATCGCCATGAATTCCGACACACTCAGTACGTGAAGACCCTGGTTGGACGTGGACGGTCAAGAGCGCCCCGCGCTCATTGTCCCGCGCGATGACAGGAAGAGAGGCCACAGAAATTGAGGAACTCAGAAGATCGCTTTGACGAAATCGAGAATGGCACGTTGCATGTCCGAATCATCAGTGATCGGACGGGCGACGGCGACATCACAGGCCCGCTCGGATGGCACACCTTGCTTTATGAGGGTACCGGCATAGATCAAGAGCCTGGTGCTGACTCCTTCCTCAAGCCCGTGGCTTCTGAGGTTGCGGACTTTTTGGCCGAGCTTGACGAGTTTCCCCGCGATGTCTGAATCGACCCCCGCCTCGCGTTGGACGACGAGTGTCTCGATATCGGGGGCGGGATAATCAAACTCGATCGCGATGAATCGCTGCTTCGTGCTTTGTTTGAGGTCCTTGAGGACACTTTGATAGCCAGGGTTGTAAGAGATCACCAGCATGAACTCGTCGGCGGCTTCCAGAATCTGGCCTTTCTTCTCGATCGGAAGCACTCGCCGGTCATCGCTGAGGGGATGGATGATAACCGTGGTATCCTTCCGGGCTTCCACCACCTCGTCGAGATACACGATGGCTCCATGTTTGACCCCCACGGTCAAGGGCCCATCCATCCATACGGTATCTTGTCCCTTCAGGAGGTAACGGCCCACCAAGTCGGACGCCGTGAGATCTTCGTGACAGGCGACCGTGATCAACGGTCGGCCGAGCTTGTAGGCCATGTATTGAACGAAACGGGTTTTCCCGCAGCCGGTCGGCCCCTTCAGCATCACCGGCAATTGTTTCTCGGCCGCAATGGTGAATAGGCCGGTCTCCCCACAGACCTCCGCGTAAAACGGCTCCTGTCGGATTCGATATTGTGTCATATCGACTTCGCGCGCCTGCTGCATCAAGACGTCGTTCCTTCCCGAGAGATACGATCGATCCGACCGTTTTCAGCCGATCGCAAGGCAAGGCCACAATAAACGGAATAAACGGCGAAGATCAAGTAATGGGGTCCCGGCGCAGCTTCTCTACGCCACCTTCTTCCCATCAAGCACTTCACGAACTTTTTGGGTCAATACATGAGGGGTGAACGGTTTCTGGAGAAAGGCCGTGTCCCGTTTGACCCCACTCTGTTCGAATACCGGATGATCGGGGTAGCCGGACATGTACAGGACCTTGATCGCGGGTCGCACCACCGTCAGTTTTTCCGCGACCTCCGGCCCGCTCATTTGCGGCATGGCGACGTCCGTCAGCAACAAATGGATCGGACCCGGATGTTTCGCGCCGGCCAGGAGCGCTTCGATGCCGTGACGCGCGACCAACACCTCGTAGCCGCTCAGGCGAAGCGCTTCCTGCACAAGCCCGCGCACCGACGGATCGTCCTCGACCACGAGGATCGTTTCTCGCCCGATCGCTCTGCCGACCGTTTCACTGACGATCGGCGCACCCTGTGCGGTCTCCTTCACCTTTGGAAAAAAGATCTTGCATGTGGTTCCCTGTCCCGGCTTGCTCTCGATCCCGATCGTGCCGCCGCTTTGCTTCACGATACCGTACACGGTCGACAACCCGAGACCCGTGCCCTTTCCTTTTTCCTTGGTGGTAAAAAACGGCTCGAATAAGTGCGATTGGGTTTCCTCGCTCATTCCCTGGCCGGTATCCCTGATCGACAAGAGCACGTAGGCTCCTTCGTCGAGCATCATGGTTTCACGCCGAGGGCCTTTCCCGATCGTGACATTGCGAGTCTGGATGGTCAGCTGACCGCCCATCGGCATGGCATCTCGAGCATTCACGGCCAAATTCATGATCACTTGCTCGATCTGCCCCGGATCAACCTTGATCGATCCCAGTTGTGGATCGAGGTCCGCGCACAGTTCAACGATGTCCTCGCCCAACAGCCGCCGCAGCATCCCGTCCATGTTCATGACAAGGGCGTTCAAATCCACGATCTTCGTCGCCACAAATTGCCGGCGGCTGAATGCCAGGAGTTGACCGGTCAGGCCGGCGGCGCGATCGGCGGCCTTTTTGACTTCTTCCATTTCACGCCGCGCGGGATCCGCCGGAGCCAAACGACTCAGGATCAACTCACTGTATCCACGAATCACCGTCAGGAGATTGTTGAAATCATGGGCGACGCCGCCGGCCAGCCGCCCCACAGCCTCCATCTTCTGCGATTGACGCAGTTGCGCTTCCGTCAGGCGCAACGCCTCTTGCGCACTCGTGCGTTCACCGAATTGTCCGATTTTCAGGCCGACATCGGCGATCATACTGAGCAGCTCGCTATCCGGCTCATGGGCCTGATGGCTGAAAAATTCAACAACGCCCTCCACCTCGCCGCCGACACGAATCGGAAACCCGAACGCGCCATGCAGCCCGGCTTTGGCCGCCAACTCCGCGCGGACAAAGGCGGGATCGAGCGTCACGTCTGTAATCCACACCGGTTGCCCGCTTTCCCAAATTCGACCCGGCAATCCCACGCCCGGCTTGAATGTCTGGATCTGCATCTGCGCGATGAACTCATCGGCGACACGCGATGCAACTCGCCAGTAATCGAGGCACCGCAACGTGCCCGATTGTTTATCCAGTCTCCAGAATACCCCGAGATCCCATTCGAGACTCTCGCCGACCGCTTGAATGATTTTCGGCACCGCTTCTTCGAGTCGCACGGCCTCCGACAGCACACGCGTCACCGCATATTGCGAGGCCAGCCGTCGTTCGGCCCGACGGCGATCGGTAATGTCGCGCACAAACGCGCTGAAGATATACGCTTCACCGATGCGAGCCGGCGAGACGGCGAGTTCGACCGGAAACTCGTGGCCTTCCTTATGTCGCGCGGCGATCTCAATGCGACGATTCAACACCGGGCCGACTCCGGTCTTGAGATACTCTCGAATCCCTTGCGCGTGCACCTCTCGATCGCGATCGGGAATGATGGTGTCTGAAAGCAACTTCCCCATCGCCTCTTCGCGGGTCCATCCGAAAATCGCGGCAGCCTGGGCATTCCATTCGGTCACGATTCCGGCTGCATCGATGGTGATGACTCCGTCGAGCGCCGTATCGACGATCGCTCGATTGCGTTCCTGACTTTGCAGCAACGCCGCCTCGGCGGCCCGCGCCCAGGCGCTTTCTTGTTGGGCTTGGCGATACTCCGCCCGTAAGCGAATCGTCGACCACAACAACACCACCAACAGCGGGATCCAGACCGCCGCCACGATACTGCGTTCAACGTGGCCCAGCAGAAAGGTTCCCACGCCCAAGGTAAACAGCGTGATCAACACCATCACGAACGTCAGCCACTCATACCGGCGCGTCGTTGAAGCGGTTCGCTCTTCCGATTGGGTCATGTGGTCATCCTTGTGATCGTCCAGGTGCTCAGAATCGCGGACGGACGGTAGGCCAACTTGGTTGCGCGCAGTCCCGGAAGACCCGCGTCATCCATGGCATTGACGGAAACCGCCCCTTGCGCCATGGCGGTTCGACAGGTTTCGCGGAAGATCCATTGGGCCAGACCGGGAACGGCACGGTCCGCGACCTCCAACAAGATGCACCAGGTTCGAGGGGTCAACCAGTAACCGAAGGTATAGGCGGCGATGTCATCGTTGATTCTCACGACCATGCCCGACAAGCCAATCCGTTCATACTCTTGCAAGGCAAGCAGATGAGCCATTTCCGCGTCCTCCAAAAGCAGCTTTCCCATTTGATCGAGAGTTCCCAGGCGTTTCTGCTCCGCCCATCGCCGATAGAGACGCGCGCATGCGGCGTGGTCCTCGGCTCGATAGGATCCTTTCGTAAGAACCTGTTCTCGCGCCACGCGATTGCAGAGCGCCCGATGGGATTTGTAATGGTCTCCGGCCAAGGCCGCCAGAGCCCCGACGGAATACAGATAGTCTCCCTCTTTCCGGCGGAATTGAATGCCGTCGCAGGCCAATCGATGCCGCTGTGACTCCATCACGTTGTCGATTCGGCTCACCGGCGACGGCCCGTTCCACGACCGCATCAGCGCGAACGCCTGCTCCACGGCCTGATCCAGAGGCCCGGCTCCAAGCGGTGGAAGCGGCATGAACCATCCGTCCGGAGACTGGGCAAAAAGAAACAGCGTGTCATCGAGCTCCATCCACCAATAGGGCAGCAGCGAGGTCCAGATATAATGGTAGGAGAATGCAAACGCGGCCGGCGTCTCACGGCCCGTCACCTGCGCGCGCTCAAGCGCCTTCGCAACACGCGGTGCGTCCGACCACGTCAGTGGACGGAGCCGGGCGTCGACTCGAGCCGGAACAAGGCGCGCCGTGAGGTGCGGAAGCGCCTGGAGCACGATCACATCGTCCTGAAAGCGGCCGATGAGACGAGGGTGAGCCACGAGCCCCTCGACGATCGTCTCATCCGCCAGGGACATCGCCACACGGTCCGCATACTCTCGAATGGCGCGTGAGGGCGCGTCGCGCATGAATGGGCATTTGGAATCCCACCCCAGCAAGACTTCCCGGCCCGATGCATCCCACATCAACGCCAGCGGGTACAGCCGACAGTCCAATGGGCGAACGTCGTAGATTCCACACCGGCCAGACTGCGAGTCAAACGCGGGACAGAGATACCCGTCGTCCGTCGGATTCTTGACCAGATCGACCTGCGAGCCCGACCGGTCGGGGAAACACGACTCGGACACTCCGTGCGCCACGGCATCGTTGATTTCTTCTCGCGTAAAGTATGGGCGGAGAAAACTATCGACTTCCGGGAAGCGGCAACACACATCACACCGAAAACACGCCGAGTCCGGAACCAGCTGAGGCAGAACCCTCATCGTCTGTTTGGAATCCACTGTCTTGAGGTCCATCGCGCCAATCATACGATGCATGCCGGATGGTGGCAAGGAAGGGGCGTGATATGGCATCGCAATCGTTTACCGAATAGGACGTGGTCTCCCTCGGCACAAGCGTAAGCCACCGCCCCCTACTGCCATTCATCCTTGACCATGATGACGCACTAACGCATACTGATGCACATGAGGACGGCGCTGAACAGAGACGATCAGCTCATGAAGCGCGCGGCCCGGCTCACGGGGATACAGGAAGAAACACACCTCGTCCGTTTGGGGCTGGAAGCCACGATCTCGCGTGAAGCTGCCATGCGACTTGCGAAGCTCGGGTGAAACGATCCGCGCGTGAACGCCATCCACAGCCGATCCGCGTAGCGATGTCCACGCTGATGGATAGCTCCGTGTGGATTCAGCACCTTCCGGCGGACCTGCCGGACCTTCATCGCTTGCTCGAACAAGATCTTGCGCTGTGTCACTCCCTTGTCATTGGAGAGCCTCTTGGCGAGCCATGGGTTGCGTGTTAGCATTCGTGTTCTCGTTCGGCACTGCGATTCCATCATCCGACACAAGAGCAAAGGATTCTTTCATTGGCACAGACCGAAGCTTCCTGCCCGACACTCTCGCCTGAGGCGGCACGCGACCGCTGCGCGGCCATTCGCGAGCGGTTGTGTCGCGCGAACTTGTTCGGATCTCCATCCACCTTGCCGCTACAGGGCTCCGCTTCAGACCTGCGGACGGTCACGTCCTGGCGAGTCTGTCCTTGCCCGTTGTACCTGTCATCCGAGCAGCTGCGGTTCTTCACCGATTTAGGGCCACACCTGCTGTCGTTCTATCGAGGATTGAATCGGCTGTACACCGAAAGCGTCAAGGGAATCCAACCGACCTGGATCGCAGGCTACCTCGATCAAGGGAAGCCGGCTGCATTAGTCCAATACAGTCGCATGAAACGGTTTCGAGACGCCCTGCCCGACGTCATCAGGCCCGATATTATTCCTACGCAGGACGGCATGGTGATCACCGAATTGGATTCGGTTCCGGGGGGGATCGGACTCACCGCCTGTCTGTCTCGCATCTATCACGATCTCGACGGCGATCCCGCGCGAATCATCGGTGGGCCAAACGGCGTGATCCACGGATTTGCCCGCATGCTGCGATCTCTCCACGACCGGCAGGGAGGATGCATCGCGATTCTGGTCTCTGACGAATCGAAGGACTATCGGCCGGAAATGTCCTGGTTGGCCGCTCAGCTCCGCGCGGAGGGAATACCCGTTTGGTGTGTCGAACCACGCGAGATTCGGTTTACGGAGGACGGGCTTCGCCTCCATGCCGACGAAAGCGAACAGACTATCGGCGTTCTCTACCGCTTTTATGAGCTGTTCGACTTGTTGAATATTCCCAAAGCTGAACTGGTCCAATATGCCGCGAAGAAAGGTCTGGTCTCCATTACACCTCCCTATAAGCCGGCGTTGGAGGAAAAATCGACCTTCGCGCTGCTCCACCATCCGATCCTCCGCCCGTTTTGGGAAAAAGAACTCGACGCAGACTGCCTGCTGCATTTGAACAGGATCATGCCGAAAACCTGGCTGCTCGACCCGACGCCGCTTCCTGCGATCGCGACGATTCCAGATCTGCATGTCGGGAACCGGCCGGTGGCGAACTGGGCCGAACTTGAAAGGGCGACACAGAAGGAACGCCGGTTTGTCATCAAGCCTTCCGGCTTTTCGGAACTGGCGTGGGGCAGTCGAGGTGTTTCAATCGGCCATGACCTCTCTCAGAGCGATTGGATTGCCGCGCTGAGGAAGGCGCTGGTTTCCTTCCCGACCACTCCCTATATTTTGCAAGAATTTCATAAGGGGCGGCTGTTCGAGATGGACTTCATGGACGAGGATCGGCAGACCATGGTACGTATGTCAGGCCGCGCGCGACTCTCCCCTTACTATTTTGTTTCGGAAGGAAGAGCTGAACTTGCCGGCATCCTGGCTACCATCTGCCCGGCGGACAAGAAGATTCTCCATGGCATGAAGGACGCGATCATGGTCCCTTGCGCCCTGCGACCGGACTAAGTTCCTCAAAAACAAGGAATGACCGTCAGGATGTTCAAAAAGGCCGCTTATCGCATCCGCCCCAACCCCGGCGCGCCGAGACGCGCCTCTCCACGGGCAAGGCCTCAGACGACGTGCACGCTGTTCTGTACGTTGAGCCTCTGAGGCGAAGCCACCTGGCTCGCGAAGCCGCTTCGGCAAGGCGGGGAACGAGGCTGGAGGACTTTTTCAACATCCTGCCAAAATGGGCGTTTCACTTTCTTTCTTTTCCTGGTAGCCTTATACCCATCGTGGCCATGACTCTTTTCCATGTCGACTGGTGCCCTGACTGTCTCGTAGTCCGCCGCAAACTGGCCGACTTGGGGCTGACCTATGACGCTGTCGTCGTGCCGGACAGCAGACGCATGCGCACGCAGGTTCACGCGGTATCCGGCCAATATTATGTACCGGTCCTCAAGGACGGCGAGCTCGTCCTGACGGAAACCGCCGACATTTTGGCCTACCTGGACAAGCGGTATCGTGCCGACCGAGCCGGAGCCGCGGCAGCGACCGAGTTTCAGTCGCAAGCCCGCGCAACGCCCGATGTTCCGAACGAAGACGACGAACACCCTTCTTGTCGGATTCACTGATCAACGAAGGAACGACATCTATGGAAGACTGGAAGCAAGTCCTGGCAAAGAGCATCGTGAAACCCAAGGACTTGGCCGAACGATTCGGCCTCGATGAAAAAGAGATCGAAGCAATCGTCGGCCCCTACCCCATGCGGATCACCCCGACGGTGCTCGAGACCATCAAATCCAAGGATGACGCCATCTGGAAGCAAGTGGTCCCGGATCTGGCGGAGTTGGATGATATTGCGGCCGACGACGATCCCCTTGAAGAAGATCTCATGAGCCCGGTGCCGCACCTCGTTCACCGCTACCCGGACCGGGTGTTGCTCATGGTGACGAATCAATGCCCGATCTATTGTCGGTTTTGCACCAGGAAACGACTGGTCGGGAAACCGGGCTTCCTCAAAAAAGGGGAACTGGACCGGGCGATCCAGTATCTTCGCGAGCACACGGAAGTGCGCGATGTCATCCTTTCGGGAGGGGATCCGCTGCTGCTTCCCGACTACCTCCTCGAACGCGTGTTGAAGGCGCTTCGAACGATCCCTCACTTGGAGCTCATACGGATCGGCACGCGGGTCCCAGGATCGTTGCCGCAACGCATCACGGCTAAACTCTGTGAGATCGTGAAGCAGTATCACCCTATCTATATGAACCTGCATTTCAATCACCCGGACGAATTGACACCTGAGGTGAAAGCTGCATGCGGCATGCTCGCGGACGCCGGCATTCCCTTGGGCGCCCAAACCGTGCTCCTCAAAGGCGTGAACGACGATCCGGAAATCATGAAACGCCTCGTCCATCAGCTGCTCCTTGCTCGGGTGAAACCCTATTATCTGTACCAGGCCGACTTGACCAAGGGGACGAATCATTTCCGGACAACCGTTGCAACGGGGCTGAACATCATCAAGGCGCTCCAAGGGCATACGAGTGGAATGGCCGTGCCCCATTTCGTCATCGATGCGCCGGGGGGCGGCGGCAAGATCCCGTTGCTGCCGGATGACTATCTGGTTCACCTGGACGAGGACGGAGCCATCCTCAGGAATTACGAGAAGAAGACGTTCCGCTATCCTCAGCCGAAGGCCGACAACCGGCGGGAACTGCCGATGGTCGGCGTAGACTCCTCGCTCGAGGATTCCGAAGAAGCCTATGTGACGTGTGGTGACAGCTACCCCGATCGCGACGGCTATGCCGCCTGGGGCAACAGCTGCGGCGGAGATGCGAACGACCTGTGACCACTCATTCATCCCGAACCGGCATCCTTCCCTATCAAGACATCAAGCGCTTGATCGCAAGCCGAGCCATCAGCGCTTCGCCGACCGTCGAGGGCCGGCAGATCCAGCCGGCCAGCCTCGATCTCCGCCTAGGCCGCAAAGCCTATCGGCTGATCAGCAGCTTCTTGCCCGAACTATCGGCCATCTCCTCGCGTCTGGACGTGCTGGATTTTTACCAATCGGACCTCGTGATGTATGAGATGGATCTGACCGACGGAGCGATTCTTGAGAAGGGGCACGTCTACCTCGTTCCATTGCTGGAACAGCTGGCTCTCCCGAAGACCATCCGCGCACGGGCAAATCCAAAGAGCACAACCGGTCGCCTGGATGTCTTTACCCGCGTGGTGACGGACCTCACCTCGGGGTTCGATGAAATCCGCGCCGGCTATCGAGGCCAGCTCTTCCTGGAGGTCGTCCCCCGCTCATTTGCCATCAAAGTTCGCACGGGGCAGTCGTTGAATCAAATCCGGTTCGTGTGCGGCGAGGCCACGGTGCCGGACCGAACGCTTCAGACCCTTCATCGGAACACGCCGTTGCTGTATCACAATGTGGCTTCCCCGAAGGCCGTCGGCAGCCGAGACTTCCGTGTCGAGCGTGGATTGTTCCTCCGCATTGACCTCGCCGGCGCGGATCAGAGAGACTCCCGTATCATCGGGTACCGCGCGAAGAAGAACAGCCACGTCATCGATCTCGAGAAAGTCGGCCATTACGCGGCGGCCGATTTTTGGGAGCCGCTCCATCGCCATCGCCATGACAGCTTGTTATTGGAGCCCGAAGAGTTTTATATCCTGGCCTCGAAGGAGCGCATTCGCGTGCCGGCCGGCTACGCCGCAGAAATGGTGGCCTACGAAGCGGCCTGCGGGGAACTCCGCACTCACTATGCGGGTTTTTTCGACCCCGGATTCGGGTATGGATCGAAGGGAGAGATCACCGGCACACAAGTTGTGCTGGAAGTTCGCCCACACGACGTGCCATTCTTGATCCATGACGGACAGACCTTCTTCAAAGTCGTCTACGATAGGATGATGGGAATGCCGACGCAACTCTATGGATCCTCGTTGGGATCTTCCTATCAACGACAAACCTTATCGCTCAGCAAGCATTTTAAAGTCTAACTATGGCTCCATCCGATCTCCCACCTCACGACGAATCACTCCACCCGGCACGGCCGACCGAACCGGAGGAGCAGGGGACGGGCAACGAACATCAAATCCACGTCATCGGGTTGATGGTCGGAACCGCGCTGATGTTTATCGGCTTTCTCAATGTGTTTCTGTCCATCAGCGGCGGCTTTGAAATCAACATGATGCCCTTTCTTATCTATTTCGGCGGCCTCGCGATATGGGCCAACGCCTCCATTGAAACTCCGATCCTCCGTTATGGGGTCATGGCCCTTGCAATCGCCTTGGCCTTAGCCCTCTTTCAATATGGAGAAGTCCTGTTTTGGCACAAGCAGGTCCTCTTCTGGGTCACCATCATCATCGTCATGTATTTCATGTTCGTCGAGCCTAAGAAGCCTGCGACGTGATCTCTGATGACCATCTCCGTCATCATTCCGACCCTGAACGAAGAAAGGAGCCTCCCTCGCACGCTTGCATGTCTGTCAGCGTCCGCCCTCACCGAAATCATCATCGTCGACGGAGGGAGCACCGACGGCACCGTCAGCCTCGCTCAAGAATTTTGCGCCTGCACGGCCAATGCCTGCATGATCACGTCGCCACGAGGGCGTGCACGCCAAATGAACGAAGGCGCGACAGCCAGCCAGGGTGAAATTCTCTTGTTCTTGCATGCCGACACACAGTTGCCGGCGCAAGCCGGACGGATCATCGAATCGGCCTTGGCCAAGCACACCGCTGTAGGCGGACGGTTCAACGTCCGATTCGACAATCCCTCGATTTGCGGCCGAGTCATCAGTTCCTTCATGAATCGCCGGTCGCGCTTGACGGGCATCGCGACCGGCGACCAAGCTCTCTTTGTCCGCCGCCACATATTCGAACTCCTTGGTGGTTTCTCGGAGATCCCGCTGATGGAAGATATCGAATTCAGCAGGCGGCTTCAGCAAGCGGGTCGAACTGTGGCGCTCCGGGACACTGTCACTACCTCCTTTCGGCGGTGGGACACACAAGGCCCGCTGAGGACCATTCTCTTGATGTGGACCCTTCGCTTCTTGTACTGGGCAGGCGTCAGCCCTCACCGACTCAAAGACTTTTACAGCGCCGTCCGATGAAACCGACAACCCCTCGCTCTTCACCCCTCACCCTTCACCAGGCCGCTCTGGCGATTTTCGCCAAAGCGCCGGTTCCTGGGCAGGTCAAGACACGCCTCTGCCCACCGCTCACCCCCGACGAAGCGGCCACGCTCCATGGGAGCTTTGTCCTCGATACACTGGAGCGAACACAAACCGCCGTCACGAAGTTGAAGTTGCCGATCGATCGCTATCTGGCCTGTGCCCCGTCCGCGACGCACGTCTTCTTCAAGATTTTGGAGGAGCGGCAGGGCGTGAAACTGATCGATCAAGTCGGCAAAGACCTCGGCAGTCGCATGAACCAAGCCTTTCAAACACTGTTCGCGCAAGGGTATCGACAGGTCGCACTCGTCGGAACGGACGTGCCGACGATTCCACCCGATCATTTCAAGCAGGCGCTCGCTTTGCTGGAGAACCATGATCTCGTGCTTGGGCCGGCGCTGGATGGAGGGTACTATCTGATCGGCCTCAAGCGGCCGGCGCCGGAACTCTTCGCCGACATTCCATGGTCGACCGATCAAGTACTCAGGCTCACACAGGAGAAAGCGGCGGCGATCGGATTCAAGGCTTCCGTGATTCAACCGTGGCGCGACGTCGATACTCTGGCCGATCTGGAAGCCCTCATGAAAGATTGCGCCGCCGACACCAAGAAGCAGAAGAATGATCGGGTATTTTCAGGCCGCACGGCCGGCGTGCTTCAGGCGCTCGCCAAACGACTTTCTTCGAGAGGATAATGCTCCCTTAACCGTTCAACTAAAGAGGCCCCACATGGACCAGCACGTCGCGCTCATTACCGGAGGGGCAAAAGGCATCGGGCGGGGGATCGCCCTCGATCTCGCGTCACGGCACTGGAAGATTGCCTTCTGCTATAGAACCAGCGAAGGCGAGGCCAAGACAACGGCGCAGGAGATCATGCAGCGAGAAGGACAAGCGCTGGCCATCCGGTGCGATGTTTCTGACCCAGTGGCGGCCAAGAACATGGTGGCGCAGGTTGAAACGGAATGGGGGCGAGTCGATGTCCTGATCAATGGCGCAGGTCCCTATCATCGAATCAACCTGTTCGACGAAACCGTCGAGGGTTGGAACGAGATGTTTGCCGGCAACCTGCATCCCATCTTCTACCTCGCCCAGGCCGTCGCGCCGGGCATGAAGGCCCGCAAGATCGGCCATATCATCAACTTCAGCATGGCTAACGCCGATCAGATGGAAGCGCAGCCCGACGTCACCGCTCATTACATCGCCAAGGCCGGCGTGCTCATTTTGACGCGCACGTTGGCCAAGTTGCTGGCGCCTTATGGTATTACCGTCAACGCCGTCTCGCCCGGCTTCATCGATTCCGGCAGTGCGCCGCCGCAAGAACTTGCGGCAATGACGAAGCGTATCCCCGCCGGCTACATTGGAACGGTCGACGATACCGTTGCAGCGGTCCGGTATTTACTCAGCGAAGAAGCGCGATACGTAAACGGCGCGAATATCCAAATCAGCGGCGCGTGGGGAATATGAGGATGCGAGGCAAGCGCGCTGCCCTCAGTTGCTCGCGCACCGCGCACACAACCTTGATTGTATGGAGACCAAAGGGCGGTGCTCGGTGCATGCGCGCAGGTGAGGCCACCGCCCTCACCTCGCGGGAGAGGAAGCAAGGCGCAGGGGAACCAACCTGAATGCCGTTCTTTGGAGAAAAGAGAGTTTAAGAAAGGGAGGGGTACGATGAAATCGGAACAGGAACGCGAAGTTCATCGACGGTTTGTTCAAGCCCTTCAGCATGAACATGTGACTTGTGCGAAACCGGGCTGCGGTGGAGCGATGGAAGTGGCCGATCATACGCCTCATAGCGCCCGCATCAAGTCTTACGAAGCCATCTGCGAGCGTTGCCACGCGGTCGAGAAGATCACCGGCAAGGAAGAACACCAGCCTTCATGGGACGTGGCCTCCATCACCTTGATGGCGGAAATGCATCTCCTCCACGAACAGCCGACATGCCCGTACGACGACACGCCCATTACCTTCATTTCCTTGCCTAACCCACGTCGCAAAGCCCGCTACCGCCTCCAATGCTACTACTGCGGCCGGCACACAGAAATGAACTGGCCGCCACGGGAAGCGAAGAGCTGAGGAGATGAGAGCTTACGAGCTCTTTGGCTTGAGCAATGCCCGATCTCGAACTCCCCTGGTCGGATAAGCACACGAATGAATAATCGTGCACAGCGAGAACTGATCCGCAGTCATACGGCCAGCGCTTGTTTGATGAACTCTCCGAGCCGGCGAAAGTAGGCTCGTCCACCCACCAGATACGTGTTGTTATGGTCGGCGCCTTCGATCACATACCATTCCTTGGGCGGCTTGGCCGCGTCGAAGATCTGACGACCAAACTCGATGGGAATAATGTCATCCTTGTCCCCATGAATGATCAGCTTCGGAAGGGAGAGCTGCGGAAGCCGGTCGATCAATCGATGCGCGGCTCCAAGGAGCCAATGCACGGGTAACCCACCATAATAGAATTTCGCCACGGCTTCGATGGAAGGAAACGACGATTCCAGGATGAGAGCCGAGGCCGCGCGTTGCACCGCAAGCTCACCTGCCACGGAAGCTCCAAGCGACCGTCCGAACAAGACGATCCGTTCAGAACTGATTTTTCTCACTCGGGTGAGATAGTCGTAGGCTCCGGACGCATCATCATACATACCTTTTTCACTGGGTCGGACGCTTTGACTCTTTCCATATCCACGATAGTCGAACAAGAAAATCGACAGTCCCATCTGGTACAGGAGCTTGAGATTGTCGAGGCGGTTGATGATATTGCCCGCATTGCCATGGCACCAGAGCATGACCGGACGATCGGCAGCCGCCTCGACATACCAACCGAACAATCTCGCTCCATCGGCAGCTTGAAACCACACATCCTCCAGCGGCAGCCCGCTTAACCGTGCCCACTCTCGGTCTTGCCAAGGTTCAGGATGATAGACGAAGAATTGATCGAGCACGATGATTCCGTTTTCCCGTTTTCAGTGTCACGTCATGAGCGGTAATAGAGCACCAAAGAATTCAGGGCATCACCACCATGGCATATCGGCTAAAGAAACTTAAGAAATTCTTCGATGGAAAGACCGGACTGCTCAACGATCGATTCCAAGGTCCTACGCTTGAGGTCTCTGTTATGAAAGGCAACGGTCACGCGAAGAGTTGGCTGATCGGAATGTTTGAGAATGTAGTGGCTGCCAGATGTGTGATGAACGAAAAACCCGGCTCCTTGCAAAGCGCGAAGGACTTTTTTCGGTGTGAGCGGAGGCAGCCGCCGACTCATGCGGCATCAAGCCCAACGGTCAATTCCTCTTTCACAGGATGGAGTCGGATGTCTTTGTCGGGAGGGATCTGAAGCCCGTCTTTCCGCAAACTTTCCAGATATGCGCGGATGGCGTCTTTTGCCATGACTCGAGCTTCCTCCAAAGTCTCACCCTCCGTCACCATCCCCGGCAAGGCTGGGCAGGTGACAATGTATCCTCCCTCCTCAGCCGGTTCAAAAAAAACCGTGTAACGATATTCACAAGCGTCCATGGTTTCCTCCGTTGGATTCACGTGAAGCTCCATGGCTTCACAGCCGTGGCTTTTTGCGTGGGGGGTGAACTTCGACTAAGTGTAAAAAAGGTCGAAGTTCGATGTCAAATGGAGACAGGTATCGCCTAGAAAAACGCTTGCAGGCTGAAGAGGACATCATTGTCGCGGTCGCGATGATTGTATTCCAATCTGACCGTCCAATTTCTGGCCAAGGTGAAGCGCGACCCGACGTACCATCGGAAATCATCGGACTTGTCGCCCAACGGAAACTTCATATACGTCCCCGTCGCCATAAATTTCCAACGCTCGGTGAGATCGGCCAACAGTCCGATTGTGCCACCACCGCCCACCCGATGCAGCTCATGATATGCCTTGCTGATGTTTGCCTCGGTTTCCGCAAAGGCGAACAGGACTTCCCGATTGAGCAACCGCAATTCCTTCGCCCCTCCGACCCCGGCGTTGAAGAGGCCGTTGCTGCAGAGCTGACAATCGTGATGTCGGATGGTGTTCATCCCAATGTTCAGCTTCCAGGAGGGAGCCAGAAAGACCGAGTCGATCGGCGAGAGGGACAAAAGATTCAGCAACGTCGCTCGTTCTACCCTGGTCTGATCCGCTCGATTGTAGTGCCGCACCGTGATGGAGGCCATTTCAATCTGCGCATCGGGAGTATACCCGACCTCCGGATCGAGCAAATCGTGGTAGCCGCCGCGAACGGTCGCTTCTTCAAACGTATCGTTATTGCGCCAGCCTGCCCCGATGACTGCGCGTGAGGTCTTATGGCCCAGTTCCGGCTGTTTCGCGAATGGGCGCACGGTAAACTCCTCGGATGGAATGCGAAGCTGACTGCGGGTTGTCAGAACCGTCCTATTGCGTTCCTTCCACTCCGGCTTTGAAGAGTCAGTCGTCTCGATTCGATACCGTAGATAGTCTGATGCGAGATCCAGCAGAAAGGCCTGTTTGGCAGGCATCAACCGGGTGAATGCCGGCGACGTCAATTCACCGACATCTTGTGTCATCCGATGAGCCAGATCGCGTTCCGCCGCAGACAAGGATTCTCGCTTCCGTTTGATCACTGTGCTGCGAGAAGGCCTGTAGGTGATATCTGACACCAAGCCGGGTTTTGAGACGACCAATCGAATGGTATCGGCAGGGACCGTCCACCCGATAAACTCATCCGTCAAATGCAAATCCGGATCGGCATAATCCAACAGCGCAAGGATATGGTACGAGCAATTCTCCTTAAAAAAGAAATAATCGAAGTAGGCATTCCCTAATTCCCACGCATGCATCAGAAATCGCCGCAATTGGTTCTCGGTAAGATTCAGGCGATATTCCCAAATATCCCGGTTTTCAATGTCTCGATATTGCTGCACCTTGAGGTAATAGGGAATCGTGGAAAAGTACCCCTTATAGCTTCCAAAGATGCCCCGTATAGGATAAGCAAGACCGGCGTCGGGAGGCACATCCGCCGCATAGTTGATGGTATAGGCGAGAATGCGGGTCTGCTCGGTCTGGCCCTTTTGATCGACACGAAACAGGGTATGACCGAACATGGAGGCCGGGTTGTTCAGAAAGGCGGAGGGGAAGATCAGAGAAATAGATTGGACTTCGAAATCCTCGTACCAGCGATCAAACCGTTCACAGGAGAGCGGCGGAAGTCGGGTCGGATCAAACTGCAGTTGCTCGTTCAGCCAATGATACCGAGCGATGAACGCGCACTGAGCCGGTTGTCGAGAGCGACCGACCAGTTCTGCGGAGAAGAATTGCGCAAGGGTCGCCGCAAGCTCAGCCGACGGATCCGTCTTCCCATTGGGAGACAAGAAAAATCCTGGATCGTCCTGCTCGCTTTCATATCCGCCGAAGAGCCCCTTCCGGTAGTGCAATAAGAGATGCCACTCGCGCTGCCCTGCAAGCTTGGCCTGTTCGGCCCTGTCGATGAGCTGCTTGAGATACAACTCATGTTGGGATTGCTGTGCATGTGAAGAAACGGGAGCGAGTAAACCGGTTAGAAAGGCAAGAAGAAAAACCAGCACGGTGTGACAAGAGACAACAAGGGCCCTGACATTTCTGCCAAGGCCCCTATAATGTCCTAACGTACTGATGCTTGCGCGAGGGCCGGATGGCCCGCGATCGCATCATTGAGGGATTTCACCAATGCGACGGGAGAAGCTTCCCCCGCTTGGACCAGGGACGCATACCGTTCCTGGGTCATGGCAAAAAACGCAGCGTGGCGCTCCGCCGGCACGCCCATCAGCGTCGCAAGCGATGCCAAATGTTCGCCCTGCCCCTGAGCCATTTCAGCGCTGAGCGCATCGAAATTCAGCGAAGCAAACATCGTCGTCTTATGCTCGCTCATGACCTTGCCATCGTTGGTGCATCCGGAGGTTCCAAAGCTGATGCCGAACGTCTGGCTGCCAAAGGTGCCGTTCGTGGTGGCCTGCAGCACTTGAGGAGCGATTTCCTTCTGCCCCTTATACTCACCCCAAGCCAACTTCCCTAATCCACAGCCCGGACCGGTGTCTGGATTTGCCGCCATCGCCAGACCCGCTTGAGCACCAAACAGTACGGCGATCGACAAAAAGAGCACTTTCTTCGACATAAGTCCTCCTCCGTTAGAAATTAGTTAAGCACCCACTTATTTGTTGCCAAAACATCGATCCAAAGTATAACCGAATTCGTTTCCGATGTTTATAGGAAATTTCGGGTTGAAGAATAATTCACATCAATCACACGAGCCAGATGATTATAGACAAATCACAAGTGAGCGCAACAACTTTTTCTTGGCCTAAGGTTGAATCGCTACTCATATGCTTAACCTGACAACGCAATGCCTGATTCAAAGACTCTCGCTGTGACTACGTAGAGCCAGCCGTCGAGACGACGTCATGGCAATCAAACATTGATTGCCGTTCTGACCACTGCTCACTAACTGCTCACTATTGGACTAGGGATGGATATTCCACTGGCGGGGCGCTGTCCGATGAGTGTTGACGACACATTGCTTGAGTGAGGATCGACTCGACGATTTTCCATTCCCCGCCGGCAGAGAATAGTTCCATCGAGAAATACCTTGAAGATCCACTGATGTAGATCTCTATTAAGGATCCCACCCAGTGTTCCCCGCAAGAGCATACTAATAAGCGGCTGTAGAATACCCGCACCGCTACCCCATAATGGATGCAATCCCCAAACGACTAAATTCAAGATTGACGGACACCACGTATATGGCTATACTCCTGCGGGTGATTGCTTACGACACCTAAGCAATCCTGTCAGTATAACTTCAATTTAAGGAGAACCACATGAAGCACGTATCCCGACTCTCTCTCGCAGTTATTGCCCTTGTCGGCCTCAGCTTGAGCGGCTGTCAGATCGTTGCCTCTCCGATGGCTGGTGTTATCTACAATGAAACAAAGTACGGCGATGTCGCAACCGACGAGGCAGGAGCCTCCAAAGAGGGTAAGGCCTGCGGCCAGTCGATTCTCGGATGGGTCGCAACCGGCGATGCAAGCGTCCAGGCTGCAAAGGCTGCCGGAGGCATCACCAAAGTCGCCTCCGTGGACCACTCCGCCAAGAATATCTTGGGCATCCTCGGTGAATGGTGCACGATCGTTCGTGGTAACTAGTCAGCCGTAGCGAATTGAAGAAAGGGGCCTTCGGAATGACTTCCCGAAGGCCCCTTTCCTTTCTGCCTTCATTCCTTCGTGGAATCGTGAGACTCGATTCCCTCGCACTATTTATCTGCCTACCCAGCGTATTGTTCGGCTATCTCTGCATAACCGAGGTGGCGATGCCTGCCGAATTCGGAGATGTCGAACTGAGCGCCTATGCGCTGGGAAGCTGGCCGCGTGATGTGGAGATTTTCAACCAAGAGACGACGGTGCCCGCCACGATTCGAGACGGCTTCGGTGCCGGACTGAAAGTGGGACTCTTCCCGGCGGCGCTACGTCGAATGGTGGGCCTCGAGCTCGATTCCAACATGCACGGTGGAGCGATTTCCTTTCCCAACGTCGCCAATGGGCAGAACCATGGGACCGGCCGCTCCGACCTGCTCATGATCAATACGACATTCAACCTGATCCTGCGTTACCCGGGTGAGACGGTTCGTCCCTATGTCGGCATGGGCATAGGGTGGTCGCACGGCACACTCCTGAACCCGAACATTGCAGGGCGAGACGATAAGGATTTTGATTCAGCTCGCGCCTTCGCGCATCAGTTTCTCGGCGGCGCCCAAGTTCTCCTCAGCTCCAAGATTTTTCTGTTCGGCGAGTACCGCTATTTTTCGTCCAACTATCACTGGGAGGGTCTGGCCATCGATTTTCGCACCCACTATGGATTGGTGGGCGCAGGCTTGCGCTTTTAATCCCCGTCGAGGCCTCTGTCATCCCGCCACAAACCCAGCAAAGCCCATTGTGTTTCAGCATGGACAGGCACGGTGCACCGTTTACGATCGATAACAAGACGGTAGTTCTGACGTAATTGGCCGGAACAGGATGAGCGCGCGAAGAAAATCAGGTCGCGGCGGACCGGAAGGGTCGCTCCGTTCAAGAAACGCGGCTGTCGCCGGCGCAACACAATTCCACGCATTTTATGCCGCTTACTCGAGTCCGGATCCTAGATCGACCCTGCGATGGACTCTTCCTGCGGGAGGTTGGGCCAAGCGGGAAGTAGATCGGCCTGATCGCTGTGCGATTGCTCTGGTCCCTCATCGGACTCTCTCTGAGAAAGCTGATCCTCCCATAGGATTTTTCCTCCGTTTGGATCATACATACGAATTCTGAAGTTGAAGGTATGGGAGCTTGCGAGCGAAATGCTGTTCGGCTGGATCGATGGGCCCGCAATAAGCTGGGCTCGAGGAATTCTTGTCCTGACCGTCGTAAACTCATCCTCCCACACCAGCATGCCGGTCGCCGGGTCCATGGCGCGCAGCAAAAACACCGGCTCCTCGATAGTCGCTTCGACACTCTGCACCTTCGTGATGATCGCTTGTCGTGGCAGCACGGTCGATACGAGCTTCCCCGCCGCCTTCCCCTCAGGTTGCACCAAATTGAGTCGCCCCTCCCATTGGAACACTCCGGTATCGGCGGCGTATACACGCAATACAAAATTAGAGAGATCGGTCGCACCAAGCCCGACGCCCCCGGCAAAAATCCGCGGCCCGCGGCTCGATCTCCCCCCATCACTTTCTTTAACGGATAGTTCATACACGTCATCGGACAAGATGATGCCCGACTCAGCGTCATAGACTTTTACTGCGATCGTCGAGACGGTGCCGATTTGATACCCGAATCCTGCCGCCACAATTGTCCTTTTTTCTTCCGCGCCGGTTTCTCCCCAAGCCTGAGCAATAGAGAATAAGAGACCCAAGACGACTGCAATTAGGCAGCTTACGGCCTTCGAAGGATCACGGTGCGCCCTGTCCTGTGGTCGATCGGTCACATGGCCCAGGCCAGAACAACTCGGCAACACGACCCATCTGTGCAACATAGATTTACCCTCCAAGAAGCTGAGCGCATTCTGAAAGAGGGTAGGTCGTCCGTAAATTCCTTCGCCGTAGGAAGAATCCCCTCGAAAGAGGGGTCTGGAGAGGAAAGGACCTGCTTCGTCAGTCTTGTCGAATGGAGGGATTAGCTTCGCCAAACCATCGATACCGATGGCGCGCGATCATGCGATAGCCCCATTCGGCCAACCGCTTTGCGGAAGGGAACCTTAACCACCACAGCAGGAGTTTTCCACCCGGCAGGGTAGAGACGAGAGGGAGAAACGCGTCGAGCCCCTGGAGCACTTCTCCGGAAGGTCGAATCAAGAAAGCCACGGCAGGACAACCAGGACGATGCTTTCGCCCCAGGGCTATTTGAGCCTCATCGCTCTGATAAGTGAGGAATCTGATATCTGTTCCTGCTTGACCAACTCGTAGTTGCTCAAGTTTCGTTTTCACGAAAATGCAGAGTCGACATTCTCCATCGTACAGCAGAAGACAGGCCTGCCCTGGCGATTGACCATCCGCTGACTGATCGGTACCCATAGTAGAAACAAGCTAACATTGAGATAGTCACGACAACAAGGCACCCATTGCCGAACTTTTCTTCGACGGTCTATAGTAACCGGATGCAACAACGCCCCTTGCTGGCTCTGGTACTCAGCACCCTCATTGTTGAGGCAGGGTTTCTTTTCGTACAGAGCGGCGCTTCCACCCCGCTGGTTATCGATTGGAAGATCGGCTTTTTCATTCTCATACCTCTTGTACTCGCTCTTTTGATTTGGCTCCGACTTCAATGGGTCTCAGTGGTGTGCGTCTTCTACGCCACGGTTGGGTTGGCAATGGACGTCGCCACGATCGTTCAGACGCCGGCAAGGGATGCGGAAGGTATTGTTTCGATGACGGCCAACGGAGTCAGCGGGCTTTTCTATTTCTGCTTGATCCTGTTCGGCGGACGGTCGTTTTTGGGTGGGGACCAGGGACCGACGCCTCCAGAATCCCGCCCTCCCAGTCCTCCGTCCCTTTCTTAAGTGGGACCTGTTTGACACGGACGAATCCGGCTTCCTTCAGCCATCTCGCAGTTTCCAGTACGGAATAGGTATTCCCCCCTCGCGTGAACAACAGCATCGACACAGCAAACAAACTTGCTTCCACTGGGTACAGACCTTCGCGATCGCGCAGAAACGCGTCTTGGATGATGAATCGTCCCCCGGGCCTCAATGCCGCCTGAGCTCGTCGGAAAATAGCCAGGTTCTCTTCCGGCGAATAGATGTGCAGCACATTCGAATACCAGATCACATCATAGGTGCCGGGAATAGTCTCGGTGCAGAAATCAAGCGGGAGATAGGAAAGTCGACGCCGCGCCTTGTGAGTGGCGGCGATTTCTTTCGCTACGTCAATCGCGGCCTCTCGATCGCAGACAGTGGCGCGAAGCATGGAGTGCTTCGCGAGAAATGCCATGGCGTAGGTGCCTGGCCCCCCGCCGAGGTCCAGCAGTGTTTTAGAATCAGCCAACGGAATCTGCGCCGCAATGGCCGGGGCAATTTCCAAGGTCCTGTGGTGCATGGCCCAGGTGAATTGCCGACGGTAGTCCGGACCGTCCGGGACATCATGGTCGATCGGCAAGCCGCTCCGCACGGATTCCAACAACCGGATCCAGTCCCCCCAATGGCTTTTGATCAAATTCAAATAGCCGCCGCGATAGGCGTGATGGTCGGCATTCAGCGCCGTCGCTCCAAGTCGGCTGTTCCTGTAACCGTCTCCTTTTTTCCGCAATACCCCGACCGCTGCGAGGTTACGACACACGATGCTCAAACCCCGTTCACTGACCTTGAGCTCCTTGGCGAGATCGGGGATCGTCCATGCTCGGTCGCCGACGGCCGTAAAGAGATCCAGTTCCAGCGCAACCAGCAATACTCGCGGCAAGCGATAGGCTGAGACGGCCTCCCGAAATTCGTCGAAGGTCGTGATGCGTCGAGTCACGATGCGCGTCCAATTTGCCTGCAACACCATCGGAGGAGATCGTCCAGCTTGGCGCGATTCTGCAGATCCGCATCTCGCGCAAATGTGATCGCCACAAACTCGTCCGTCATCTCGGTCTCCTCAACAAACCCGGATTGAAGAAGGAGCGCCCGGTATTTGGCGACAGCCGGCTGGAGAAAGTACTTGGCCTGTTTCGCGACTTCGTCGGTCCCTAAGTCCTCCGGCGTGCCTTCCGACATGAGCGCCATGACCTCATCCAACGCCATCCCATACTGGCAAAGAACTCTCCCGTCCGGCCTGACTTCTAAGAGCCAGCCGTCTCCACCGAGGTCCATGACGAGCGGACCCTCCGGCTCCAATTCGTAAAATTGGGGGAAAGACCGCTGGAGATCGGCACGTAGCTGGATCCAGGTGGGGGAAACCGGCTCAGTCATGCCTGCATCCCTCGATGATGAGATTGCGACTGATAGGGATCGGCAAGACGGGCGCGGAGTGCGCGTAGACGTTGCGTGTTTTCTTCCAGTTTCGGCAGGCGATACTTGCGATCCATGCGCACCACCTGTTCGAGCAGATCCGCGGCGTCCTGCAAACGCCCCATGTCCTCATAACATTGAACCATCACGTATCGGGCGCCCCCGACACGAAGCTCGTCGCCCAACCGTTCGGCGACCGACTGACTGGTTTGGCAACAGGCGGTCGCCTCATCGTAGCGTTGTTGCATCAGGAATGTGCGGCCTATCATGCGCCAGGCGTCCGCAACACCGCCCAGATTACCCAACCGACGCATCAACTCCAACGACCGTTCGTACAACTGAATGGCTTCCTCGAAGTGACCGGTTTCACGAGCCACCAACCCAAGGTCCGAAAACAAGACTGCTTGGGCCGGCTCATCATGCGTTTTGGTCATGAGATCGAGGGCCTCCAGATAATACGCCCGTGCCCGCTCCCATTCGCCCGCATCGGCCCGAAGGTTCCCCAGGTTTGCCAGCGTCGTCCCGATGCCCTTTTCATCACCGAGGACTTTTTGCAATTCCAAAACCTCCTGATAATTCGCCTGGGCGGCCTCACGCCGTCCGCTGACTGCACAGATGTTTCCCAAGTTGCCGAGCGTGGCGACCAAGGCACGTTGATCACCGGTGAGACGATCATACTCCAACGCCTTGGCGTAACAGGTATAGGCCTCCGTGTAGTACCCTCGTGAGAAATGCTCGTTGCCTTGTCGATTCAATTCTTCGGATAGGCTGTGCCGCACTGTCATGACGCCACCGACAAGAGCTGTTCCACCTGCTGTTTCCCACCGGCAAGGATGGAGACGCCGTCTCCGACAAGAAGGCTATCGAAGTTGTACTTCAAGAGGCGGCAAAGCCCATCCTTGGCCTTTTGGACGTCCGCGTACTTTTCGACAGGAAGCAGGCGTACGGAACCGGGCGGCTTGCCGATCAGCGCATCCCCTACGATCAGCACCCCTCGGCCCCGCTCGATAAACAACGCTGATTCCCCCGGCGACTTCTGATCCTTCAGATGGATCGCCCACATCCCACCGGGTAAGAGCTCACCGTCCTTGTAGGTCTTCGTGGGCGTCACATCCATCTGGGCGGCATCGGCTTCCGGCACTCGCAGCTGACACCTGAACTCTGCTTGATAGACCGCCGCCTCTCGCATGTGATCTCGGTTCGTGATGATGATGTAGTCGATCGGCTCATGTCGGCGGACAACCGCTCTCGCTTCGCCCGTCATCGGGGGTGGATCCACCAGGATCTTATGTTCACCGATCATCAGAAACAGCCCATTGAAATCGAGCTGCTTCTCGTCGGAAAACCACGACCATTGCCAAATGTCGGGCAGGACTTGTTTCATAGCAAGAACCGGCGGCCTATCATCGGAAATTCATGACAATCACGGCCATCACAGGGCCGCGACGGCGTCCTTGATCGTCTTGGTCACTTTCGTCCGGATGCTCGCTTCATGAGGCAAGTCGATAATGTCGTCTTCCGGCACGGTGATGAATTTACGATGGGGCCCCTTCGTCAGCGAGATCAAGAACATGCTGTTGGAAGGCGTGACGGGAATCACGACTTGCACCGACCCGTCAATGTCCCGCACCACTTCTAAAAACTTTTGTTTCCCCTCTTCCATCTCATCCATAACTGCCTCTTTTCCTTTCCACGCCCCTTTTATCATGTACGGGCGAGGACGGACGTGCCTCTCACTGCGCGCATTGAGGGACCGCCGCCATCTTTCTACATTCGATAGAGTCTTGGCGGGCGGTCAGCGCGCACAGAGAAACGTCCGTCCTCGCCCGTTACATTTTACTTCCGCTCGCCAATAGCTTCTCAACTTCTGCCAGAATGACGTCGACTCCCGCCAAGTCCATATTGCCGACTCGCTGCCAGCGGATGACGCCCTGCTGGTCGATCACATACACATTGGGAATAAACTTTCCCCCACCGTACAGCTTATCTGTCACCTTGGCTGGATCTAACAGATAGGGATAGGTGACCTTGACCGGGAAGCCGGACAAGAATTCGCCGACCTCTCGCTTAGAGTTCCCTGACGAATTGACACCCAGCACGGCCACGTTCTTGCCTTGTGTCGACTCATGGACTTTTTGCAAGGCGCTCCCCTGGATCATGCATGGATCACAGATATGAAAGAGTCCCAGCACCACCACTTTCCCTTTATAGGATTCGAGCGACAGGGTTTCACCGGTGAGGGCGGTAAGAGTGAAGGATGGAGCTTTTTCTCCTACTTGGAACAATCCCGCTGCCGAAACCAGTGTCGCGCAGAGTACCGGGAAGACCAGCAGCCCAAACGCCCGTGCAAGCCGTCTCATCACGACCTCCCTTTCAACAGACATCACACGCGCCCGACCATGACCATCGGGGTCCTGGTGCAACCGTGGTCGCTGCGTAAACAAGCAGCGATGCCGCATCCTATCACGGAAATTTTTAGAGCGGCAACCGTGGCGCGGGAGGGAAACTAGTCTTCGTGAGAGCCTTCACGCTGATTCAGCATATCCTTGAGGTGGTCCTTGGCCCTTCCCTCAAATCGAACAAACTCGATTCCGAATCGATCACCTTGCTTCCATCGGACGATGGCAAGGGCAATGATGATCGGAGGGCGAGCGCCTGGAGGCTGCACTTGAAGACGCACACGCGCCTGGATGGGAAGCTGGATACGGCTCTCGACTTCACCTCCGGCGAGTGTCAGGTTCCTCACCACCCCACGGCCCGATCCTCCGTCTTCTCCCGTGAATCGGACGGGATAGTCGACCGGCACTCGTGGTCGACCTCTTGATTGCAGCTCTTTTTCGTCGTCTTGTTCCGGAGGCATCATATCGGAGGAGCGCTCAGCGCGCTGACTCGAACAGACCAAGCTGAAGCTCTTCCGCGCGGGTAAACGGGAGGGGATAGCGTTCCGTGAAACAAGCCGTGCAGTATTGATCCGGCGTCTTCGGCGCGGATTTGAGCATGCCATCGAGACTGAGATAGGCCAAGCTGTCGGCGGTGATGTACTTGCGGATTTCTTCCGTTGAGTGATCGGAAGCGATCAGCTCTTTTTTCGTCGGCGTATCGATTCCATAGAAACAGGGCGAGATGATCGGCGGCGAGCTGATTCGCATGTGGACTTCCTTCGCCCCGGCTTGCCGGATCATCTTGACGATCTTGCGACTCGTCGTGCCGCGAACCAATGAATCGTCGATGACGACGACCCGCTTCCCATCCAACACTTCGGGCACGGCATTCAGCTTGACCTTGACCCCGAAGTGACGAATCGACTGTTCGGGCTCGATGAACGTTCGCCCGACGTAATGGTTGCGGATCAAACCGGTTTCAAAGCGAATCCCGGCCCCTTCGGCATAACCGAGCGCCGCCGGCACGCCGGAGTCCGGAACAGGAATGACGATATCCGCCGGCACCCAGGCCTCCTGAGCCAGCTGCCGCCCCAGCGCCTTACGCGTGGTATAGACGGTGTTCCCCCCGAAGATTCTACTATCAGGCCTGGCAAAATAAACATACTCAAACACACACATGGCCGGATTCTTTTTAGGAAACGGATGGTGACTGTCGAGTCCTTGGTCGGTGATCACGATCAGCTCGCCCGGTTCCACCTCTCGAATATACTCGGCATCGAGCAAGTCCAACGCACAGGTCTCCGACGCCACGATCCAGCTGCTCCGAAGACGTCCGATACACAGCGGCCTGAGCCCATACGGATCACGCGCGGCGATGAGACCGTTGTCGGTCATCAAGACAACCGAAAACGCGCCACGCACCTGACTCAGCGCATCGACGACACGCGCGAGAAAGGAGTCCGCGCGTGAATGGGCGATGAGGTGGATAATGACTTCGCTGTCCGATGTGGACTGGAAGATCGCTCCGTAGGCTTCCAGCTCGTGTCGGAGCATCTGGGCATTGATGAGATTGCCGTTGTGAGCCAGGGCCAAATTGCCCAGCGCGAAATTCACGGTCAGCGGCTGCACATTCTTAAAGTCGTTGCCGCCGGTCGTGGAGTAGCGATTGTGTCCGACGGCCATATGGCCGGGCAATTTCTCCAGCACCGATTTGTGAAAAATGTCGGCGACAAGACCCATGCCTTTCTGCACGAAGACATGCTCTCCGTCTCCCGCGACAATTCCGGATGCCTCTTGCCCGCGATGCTGCAGCGCATACAGACCCAAGTACGTCAGGTTGGCGGCCTCTTCATGACCGAAGACGCCGAAGACGGCGCATTCGTCGTGAAACTTATCGGGCGAGACGATCGGCAGTTCTTTGCGCATGGTCCTCAACGGTTCACGAGATTAGGAGTGGTTCAACGTTCGTTCCAAGGAAAACGCCCACCGATCATAGACTATCGCCGCCGGCTGATCGATCACCTGTTCCATCGAACCGTCCTCTCCCACGGATACAACCAGCCGTTCGCCGGAAACGGCCCCGATCACTTCCACCGGGACACCAAAGCGCCTCGCTTCGGAGAAAATAGCCTGTCGATCGATCGGCTTTGCGGAGACCACCACCCGCGATTGACTTTCGCCGAAGAGAACGGCGTCTTTTCGAAGCCGACCTCTGTTCAATCTTATCACGGCACCGAACGTCCGTTCCGGTCCGGAGATACAGCTTTCAGCCACTGCGACAACGACACCGCCTTCCGAACAATCATGGGCGGATCGCAAGAAACCGTTCTGAATCAGGGACAGCACGCAATCATGGAGCGCCTTTTCCGTGGTCAGACTTAGATAGGGCGGCGATCCCTGTTCACGAGCATGCACGACCTTGAGATACTCCGATCCACCCAAGTCCTCGCGAGAAGAACCAAGCAAGAGGATCTCGTCGCCTTCCTGCTTGAACCACTGAGTCATCGACCGTTCCACGTCATCGATCAGCCCGACCATGCCCAGCATGGGGGTCGGGTAGATGGAGAGTCCATTGGTTTCGTTGTAAAAGCTGACGTTTCCGCTCACGATGGGGATTTGGAAATGCTCGCAAGCGTCTTTCATTCCTTCGATCGCCATCGCGAACTGCCACATGATATCCGGTCGCTCCGGATTGCCGAAATTGAGACAATCCGTCAAACCGATCGGCGCCGCGCCGGAACACACGAGATTCCGCGCCGCCTCGGCCACGGCCAGCCGTGCCCCTTCATAGGGATTCAACAGACAATAGCGGCTGTTGCAATCGACCGTCATCGCCACGGCCTTCTTCGTGCCCTTGATCCGCACCACCGCCGCGTCGGATCCCGGACGAACCATCGTGTTCGTCCGCACCGTATGATCGTACTGTTCGTACACCCACCGCTTGCTGGCGATCGTCGGCGACTCCAATAAGGCCAATAATGCCGCATTCGCATCTTTCACGTCGGGAAGGGCGTCGTAGTTCAGATTCGTCAGCATATCCTGATAGGCCGGCGGTTGAAAGGGCCGCTCATAGCGGGGACCGTCGTCGGCCAAGGCCTTCGCCGGAATCGCCGCAACGACCTTCCCCTGATCCAGGACCCGCAAGATTCCATCGGCCGTCACTTTCCCGACCACCGCGACATCCAGATCCCACTTCCTGCAAATCTCGATGCATTCGTCTTCCTTGCCGGCTTTCGCCACCATCAGCATGCGCTCTTGAGACTCAGACAGCATGATCTCATAGGGCGTCATGCCCGGCTCGCGCCGAGGCACCACGGTCAAGTCCAACTCGATGCCGTTGCCGGCGCGGGACGCCATTTCGCAGGAGGAACTCGTCAGCCCCGCAGCCCCCATGTCTTGAATCCCGACGAGCAGATTGCGCTCCATCAACTCGAGACAGGCCTCTAACAGCAATTTCTCCGTAAAGGGATCGCCGACCTGGACGGTCGGCCGCTTCTGCTCCGATTGATCGTCGAACGAATCGGACGCCATCGTCGCCCCATGAATTCCATCGCGGCCCGTTTTCGAGCCGAAATAGATCACGGGATTCCCCACGCCGGCGGCCGTGCCACGGAAGATCTTGTCCTGATGGGCAATCCCGAGACAAAACACATTGACCAACGGATTGAGCGCGTAGATGTCGTTGAAGACGATCTCGCCTCCCACGGTCGGGACTCCCATACAGTTGCCATAGCCGGAAATCCCGGAGACAACCCCCTTCATGAGATGGCGATTCTTCGACGAGTGCAATTCTCCAAACCGCAGCGAATCGAGCAGCGCAATCGGCCTCGCCCCCATCGTAAAGATGTCGCGCAGAATACCGCCCACTCCCGTGGCGGCGCCCTGATAAGGCTCGATAAACGACGGGTGGTTGTGCGATTCCATCTTGAACACCACGCACAACCCGTCGCCGATATCAACGGCCCCGGCATTTTCCCCTGGCCCCTGGACGACACGAGGCCCGGTCGTCGGCAGCTTCTTTAAGTGCACGCGCGAACTTTTGTAGGAGCAATGCTCCGACCACATGACGGAAAACATACCGAGTTCCGTCATGTTGGGCTCACGCCCAAGAATGTCGATGATTTTTTGATATTCCTCGCCCGTGAGATTGTGCTGAGCGATGAGATCTTTGGTAATAACTGTCATGCGTGCCTACATCATGCCTTTAGCGGTCACGGGGACAAAGCTTCCCATGGGGTCTTCTGAAGGATATACATGACACCGTTGTAGGCACTGCTCCGATCCGACCGGCGAGGCATTCTGGTGCCTCGCCGGTCCCTCGGCCCGAATACTAAGATCTCGAGCTCGTTCTACTGCACTTCCACTTTCACGGCTGATTCAGCGGCTAACGTTTGATGGTCCTTATCCGCCGCCACAACCTTGATCTCATGGGCGCCAGGTGACATCCCCTTGACCATCCCCTTCCATCCTTTCTGATATTCTCCATCCACGAAACAATGGACGTGCGTCGCCTGGCTACCCTTCGTCAGTTCGTATTTCACTTCGACATCACCGCCCTTCAAGACGGCTCCCGCTGCCGGGCTGGTTATCTTAACCTGGCTGCCGTCATCTCCCGCCGCCCAGACATTGACACCGACACTCAAGGTCAACAGACCAACTGCCGCCAACACTGCACCTACACGTCTCATCGGGACCCTCCTCATGTATTATGGAAAAATGTAAGATTGATGCGCACTAACTGACGCAATACTTTACCGCGACCACTTTCCATCTTCAATCCTCCACAGGCTACCGATCATGCTCAACCCGCTGATGATTCTGGTATCGACCGGTTCAGGTAAAAAACAAGTTCCTTAACCTTCTCGATAGGCGATCAGGCATTACCCTTTCTTCTTCGGTCGATTGCTCTTTATAAGCATGGCCCCTACCTGTTCCTTAAGAATAGGTAGCCTTTGCGTAACCACTTTCCATACGATGTCGAGATCAACACCGAAATACTCATGGATCAGCACATTCCGCATTCCCATGATGCTCCGCCATGGCACCTTTGGGTAAGCTTTCCTCAGTTCTGCAGGAAGATTCCTGGCAGCCTCACCGATTATTTCAAGGTTACGGATCACCGAATCCTGGATCATGGTATCTTCCACGAACTTCGCATGACCACCCTTCGTGTACTTCTCTACCTTCTTAATAGCCTCGGCGATATGCCTGAGATAGGCAGACACGTCTTTCATAACGGTTTTGCTGTACGGAGGATGGTGGAGCGAAAATACGGGCTCAACCCCTTTTCAGTCACCACATCAACCTCACAGCCTAATAGGTCCTGAAGATCTAGCTTAAAACCGATGAGGTCCAAAAGGTCGCGATCGGCCTCAAGCGTGACCAACAAATCGACGTCGCTGGTCCGACGCGCACGGCCCACAGCATGCGATCCGAACACCCGTACCCGTGATACCCCATGCGATCTGGCAATCCGGAGGATATCGGGGGTTTTTCCTTTTAACGCCAGTGTCGTCATGGCTCTATTTCACACTGAATCGTATAATCCCAAATGATCTTCTTGTACTCGCCGTCCGCCAGATTGTCCTGCATAGCGAACAACATGTGCCACCAAATATAGAACCACTCGATACGCTTATTATCTCTAAGGACCTCATCGATTCTTGACAATACATCATTGATTGGGACTATCAACGCCCCTTACTGTCATAATGAAGACAACAAGGTCGAACTATATATCTCCGAGGAGAATGTAATAGAGCGGTGCTCAATAGAAATATTCATCAGAAATATTCATCAAATCTATAAAACATTGGGGGCGCGTTGCTCCAGACATCCCTCTACTACTGCTCCACCCCTCTAGGGTGCCTGCCTACTTTGATCACCATTCGTCAATCCTTGTGCGTGCATCGCACGATGCACTAAGTGACAAGCAGATCGGCTGGCTACAGCCTACCTCCGTCATACTCCTACCAACTTCTTCTTTTTCAAAGACTCAATCATTGATTGAAAAATGCACCGCCCGTCTTCATTCCCCAACATCGCCTCGGCGCAACGTTCCGGATGCGGCATCATGCCCAGGACATTGCCTTCCGCGTTGCGGATGCCCGCGATGTTGTCGAGCGAGCCGTTCGGACAGGCATCCGGAGTCACCTTCCCATCCGCCGTGCAATAGCGGAAGATGATCTGCGCGTTGGCTTGAAGCCCGGCCAAGGTCACCGGATCGGTGTAATAGTTCCCATCCGCATGGGCGATCGGGATTTTGAGCACCTGACCGGGCTTGCACGCATTCGTAAACGGCGTCGCCGCGTTCTCCACCTTGACGTGCGTCTCGCGGCAGATAAAGTGTAACGACTTGTTTCGCAACATGGCGCCGGGCAACAAGCCCGCTTCCAGCAGAATCTGAAATCCGTTGCAGATCCCCAGCACCAATTTTCCCTCAGCCGCAAACTGCTTGACCGCCTGCATGACCGGAGAAAACCGCGCAATCGCCCCGGTGCGGAGATAATCGCCGTACGAAAATCCGCCCGGCAGGATCACCGTATCCAAACCGGCCAATGACGGCTCCTTATGCCATACCATCGTCACATCTTGTCCCAGCACATCCCGAAAGACATATCGACAGTCGTGATCGCAATTACTGCCGGGAAACACGACGACCCCAATGTTCATATGTCAGTCCTACCTACTCAGCCGTAGGGCACGTCGATTGAGTTCGAGCGTCCCTGATTTCCTCGGCACGCAACCCTATCCCAACTCGTGCCGATATTCCTCGATAATGGTATTCGCCAAAAGCTTCTCGCACATCGCCTTGACCGCCGCTTCGGCCTTCGCAACATCCGTCTCCTGAAGATCCAACTCGATGTACTTT
This sequence comes from Candidatus Nitrospira nitrificans, assembly GCF_001458775.1. Classification (NCBI taxonomy): domain Bacteria; kingdom Pseudomonadati; phylum Nitrospirota; class Nitrospiria; order Nitrospirales; family Nitrospiraceae; genus Nitrospira; species Candidatus Nitrospira nitrificans. Next base: position 82,595 of record NZ_CZPZ01000002.1, on the reverse strand, counting down.
CCGACGCGCACATTCGCTGCATGCTTAAACCCCAAGGAGTCCAGCGCATGCTCGATGGCCTTGCCCTGTGGATCCAAGATACCTGGCTTCAACGTCACGTGAATTTTGGCTTTCACAACTTACTCTCCTGCTTTTCTTCGGCCTCGTTCAACCGATCCACATATTTCTTGATCCAGAGTATGGCCGCGACAGTCAATCCGCCGGCAAGCACCAGGCCGACGAATGCCCACCGCCAGGGCGATTGGTCCAGCCGGTAGGCCATCACGCCTACAATAGCCGCCCAGACCACCACCGACGCGATCAGACCATAATTCAAGTATGCCCGCAGCATCCTTTTGCTTCTCTCTTCTCTTCCACTCTACTAATTGAAAAGGGTGAGCTGGGATTACCAGGCGCCTTGCACGGAGGCTCGAGCTTCCCGCACTCCACGACCGATGCGCTCCGCAGAGCGGACGGCGAGCACTGCTCGAAGTTCCGCTAGAATTTCATTCGAAGCGGAACAAGTTGCGCAGGCGAGCAGAGGGAGTGGTACGTGCGGTCGAGCCGGAGTGCCGAAGCCTGGAAATTCCAGCTCGCCCTTCGTTTACCCACATACCCTTTTCAACACCTCCTGATACGCCTCCTCGATCTTCCCCATGTCTCTCCGAAACCGATCCTTATCCATCGACTCACCGGTCGTCATGTCCCAGAAACGACAGGTGTCCGGGGAAATCTCGTCCGCCAAGATGAGCTTGTTGTGAAAAACCCCGAACTCCAGCTTGAAATCGACGAGCTGCATCTTCCGTTCGGTGAAGAACGGCTTGAGGACCTTATTGATCGCCTGCCCGAGCTCTCGCAACTCCCGCAAAATGCCTGGGGTCGCGACATTCATCAGCCGCAAATGATCATCATTCACCAGCGGGTCTCCCAGCGCATCGTTCTTATAATAGAACTCAACAACCGCCGGATCGATCCGGTTCCCTTCTTTCAGCCCGAGCCGCTTGGCCAAACTCCCCGCGACGACGTTCCGAACCACGACTTCGATCGGGACGATCCTGACTTTCTTGGTGAGCATTTCCCGATCATTCAATCGCTCCACAAAGTGGGTCCGGATCCCGTTTTGCTCCAAGAGCTGAAACAGTCGCTCGGAGATCTTATTGTTGATGACGCCTTTTTCGAGGATCGTGCCGCGCTTCTGCGCGTTGAAGGCCGTCGCATCGTCTTTAAAATACTGCACGACCTGATCCGGATTTCCCGTCGAAAAGATCTTCTTCGCCTTGCCTTCGTAAAGCAGCTCACCCATCGCCATGATCGGACCTCTGGGGTTCAACTTACTGCGCCAACAGCTCGACGATCTCGTCCAGCGATTTCACCGTGCCGAGTATGGTCGGACTCCCGAATCGCCGCGTATAGCGGAATTCTTGCACGTTCTCGAGCGACAGCACCAGGCTGTGAAAGTCCTCCAGCTCGGCTGTTTCAAAATAGGTGATGAAGTCCAGATCGTCCAGTCCGCTGGAGTGATAGAGCTTCCGCTTGACCGTCTTCAAGTAAGGCAGCGTGGCGGCGGTATGTTCCTGCATCATCGCGGCCCGTTTCTCCTGATCCAATCCCCACCATTCGGCTGACTTCCTGACCGGGATCACGATGACATACGGATGCCGGCCCGGTTCACTGACCACCTTCAAGTCAGCCTTCATCTGCTCGGAAAATCCCCGGACATAATTCGGCTTTTTGGTGAGCCCGTGCATGACCCCGACGGTCTTGAGATGTTTCCCGAATTGGCTGCTTTTCAGATCCAGAAGAAACTCCTGCGTCGCGCGTAGTTCCGTCGCATGAATCCGGAACAAGATGTCGGCGTGATCGGAAAGCCCTCGAAGCAGATACAGATCGATGGCCACATGCTCTCGATGCTGTTCCACCACGCCTTTGAGCGAGGCCAAACGAACGATCCGCATCGCGGGGTCTTGTTTCGCCCACTCCTCATTGAGCGCGAAGAGGGCAAACGTGCCGTAGACACCTGGTTCAGTGAGAAGTTTGTCTCGATCCGCTGCCGCCTGAACGTTCGATAACCAAGGGCCAACCATCAACCCAATCAGCATCATCCCCGTGACGAGTGATCGCGTCATCATTTATGTGCTCCTTTTCCCTTTCTGCCGGGCGAACGTTGTCCATCCCTCCCGAATACCCGCCGATAAATCCGATCGAGATGACGCAGATAGTACTTGGGGTTAAAACAGGCCGCAATCTCACTGCTCTTCAGGTGCCGGGAGATAAAAGGATCTTTACCGACTAATTCTTCCAGCGCGCCTCCGCCCCTCCAGGAGGCCATCGCATTGCGCTGAACCGCTTCGTAGGACTCCTTTCGCTGCGCCCCCTTCTCGACCAAGGCCAAGAGCAGCCGCTGCGAATACACGAGCCCTCCGGTCAATTCGAGGTTTCGCCTCATGCGATCAGGATAGACGACCAACTGTTCGATGAGATCCGCGACTTTGGCGAGCATGTAGTCGATCACGATCGTGCTGTCCGGCATGATCACCCGCTCGACCGACGAATGGCTGATGTCGCGTTCATGCCAGAGCGCGACGTTTTCCATCGCCGCCACACTGTTGGCCCGCACGAGCCGCGCCAAACCACAGAGATTCTCCGAGATGATCGGGTTTCGTTTGTGGGGCATTGCCGACGATCCCTTTTGACCTTCGGAAAAATATTCTTCCGCTTCGAGCACTTCCGTGCGCTGAAGGTGGCGGATCTCGACGGCAAATTTCTCGATGCTTGCCGCAAGCAACGCCAGAGCCGTTGCATACGACGCGTGGCGGTCTCGTTGGACCACCTGGTTCGAGACGGGATCGGCCTTCAGGCCGAGCTTGGCGCACACATACTCTTCAATATCCGGTCCCTGATGGGCGAAGGTCCCCATGGCGCCGGACAGTTTGCCGACCGCGATCTCGGTCCGCACCCGCCGCAACCGCTCCAGATGGCGCCGGACTTCCTCGTACCACAGGGCGAGTTTCAGACCGAATGAGATCGGCTCCCCGTGAATGCCGTGCGACCGACCCACCATGACCTGATCTTTGTACCGGAACGCCTGCCGTTTCAAGATACCCAGCAACCGTTCGACCCCCTCCAGGATGAGGTCCAGCGCCTCGGTCATTTGAACGGCCAGCGAGGTATCGACAATGTCCGAGGACGTGAGTCCCATGTGGAGAAACCGATGCTCCGGTCCCACTGTGTCCATGAGCGATTCGAGAAAGGCGATCACATCATGCTTGGTGACCTTTTCAATTTCGGCGATTCGGTCGACGTCGATCTTGGCCTTTTTCCGGATTTTCGCCGCCGTCCCGCGTGGCGCCTGTTTGGCGCGCTCGAAGGCCGCGCAGGCCTGTAGTTCAACCTCCAGCCAGATCTCATACTTCCGTTTCAAATCCCAGATCGCCTTCATCCGGGGACGTGTATACCGCTCAATCATGATGTTCTCGTCGTTCCTATCCCGTGAAGCCTCGTTCGTTCCTTCGATCCAGAGTTCCAGGTTTCATGTTCAAAGCTGCAAGTAGTGCAGAAACATGAAACTTGAAACCGTTAGCCGATACGCTTCACGCTCGCCTCGCTACGTCGGCGAAGCGGGCTTCACACGCGCCGCGCCGGCGCGTTTGGCGGCCAGCCGCGATTCCGTGGCCAACGCCTTGTCAAGAACCGCGTTCACGAACTTTGAGGCATCTTCGTCGCCGAAACTCTTCGCGAGTTCGATGGCTTCGTCCATCGTGACCTTAGCAGGCACCTCGTCCAGCCACAACAATTCATACAGCCCGGCCCGCAAGATGTTGCGGTCGACGATCGGCATGCGGTTCACGGTCCAATTCGTCGCATACTTGCCGATGGTGGCGTCGAGCTCTTTTTTATGCTCCAAGACACCCTGCACCAACCGTTCCGCGAACGCTTTGGACTCATCCGACGCCGCGCATTCACGCCAAAACTCGTCAAGATGCACACCGGACTTCCCATGAATGTCATGCTGAAACAGGATCTGCAAGGCCCGCTCGCGAGCTTGGTGACGAGTACCCATCGTTATCGAGCCGACAAGACGGCAGGCTGACAAGAGACCAAGCGAGAGGATCGACGAGAATGATTCATCGCCTTCTCCCGTCTCCGCGCACGACCTTCCCGCTCGTCAGCCGGGAACTTGCCGCCCCGTCAGCCTCTCCTTTCAACATCCGCATGACCCTCGCCATCTCGATCGCGGACTTCGCCGCCCCGCCGCCGCGGTTGAATTGCTTCTTATCCGCGCGCTCAACGGCCTGCGCAACCGTCTCAGTGGTCAGCACGCCGAAGATGATCGGCACATCGGTGTCCACGGCCGCTTGCCCGATACCACGGCTGACTTCGGCACAGATATACTCGAAATGTGGGGTGTCCCCACGAATCACCGCCCCTAAGCAAATCACCGCGTCGAACCGTCCTGACTTGGCCATCGTGCGCGCGACCAGCGGAATTTCAAACGCGCCCGGCACCCGCACGGCCGTCACATGCTCTTGAGAAACACCATGGGTTGCCAGTTCCTCGATACAGGCCTGCAGCAACTTGTTCGTGACCTGCGCGTTGAACTTCGCAGCCACGATGCCGAACCTGAATCCAACCGCGCGGCGTGAGCCTTTTCTAAGTTCCATGGGGAATGGGCATGCGTACATGCGTCAAGATCTGTATGTGAGCTGAGTGGGTCCTGACACGTATCAACGTTCTATACCTTTTTGAGGAGATGCCCCAGCTTCGCTTTCTTGGTCCGAAGATACCGAACATTCGCTTCGCGCGGCTGAATTTCGATCGGCACCCGCTCGACCACCTTGAGACCGTATCCCTCGATGCCGATGATCTTCTTTGGATTGTTCGTCATGACCCTAATCGCGCGCAAACCGAGATCCGCCAGGATCTGCGCGCCGACGCCATACGTTCGCAGGTCAGGCTTAAACCCCAACTGGAGATTCGCCTCAACCGTATCGCTGCCTTGATCCTGCAGCCCATAGGCCTTGATTTTGTTCAGCAACCCGATCCCCCGGCCCTCTTGATTGCTCAAATAGAGCAGCACTCCACGTCCTTCTTTTTGAATCATCTCCATCGCTTTATGGAGCTGATCTCGGCAATCACACCGTAGGGATCCCAGCACTTCCGCCGTTAAACAGCCTGAATGCACGCGCACCAGCGTCGGTTCTCCATCGTCCACCCGCCCTTTCACCAACGCGATATGCGTAAGGTTGTCGATCAGGTTCTCGAATGCGACCGCTTCGAACTCGCCGAACATCGTCGGCAAGCGGGCGCTCCCCGCCCTCTTCACGAAAGTTTCGCGCTGCATGCGGTATTCGATCAGAGATTTGATCGTGACCATCTTCAGTTTATGGTGTTTCGCGAACTTGGCGAGTTCCGGCACGCGGGCCATGGTCCCGTCCGAGTTCATGATTTCACAGATGACACCCGCAGGGCGTAGCCCCGCTAACCGCGCGAGATCGACCGATCCCTCCGTTTGCCCGGCGCGTTTGAGTACGCCGCCGGTTTGCGCTTTGAGCGGAAACACGTGTCCGGGCCTGGCGAGATCACCGGGTTTGGATTTCGGGTCGATCGCCACATGAATCGTCGTCGATCGATCGGCGGCTGAGATTCCCGTCGTAATGTCTTTTCGCGCATCGATGGACACGGTGAAGGCGGTCCCGAATGTGGCCGTGTTTTCCGAAGCCTGCGGTGGCAGCTGCAGCTCTTCGACGCGTTCCGATGTCAGGGCCAGGCAAATCAGGCCGCGCGCGTGTTTGGCCATGAAGTTGATGGCCTGTGGAGTGACCTTTTCCGCGGCGATGACAAGGTCCCCTTCATTTTCCCGGTCTTCGTCGTCGACCAGGATAATGAGCTTCCCCTTCTTAATGTCTCGGATGGCGTCTTCGATGTGGTTGAACGGCGTGGGCATAGGGCCACCAATCTAGCATTTCAGACTGAACCTTGAATATGGTTTTTTTAGGGATTGATCGAGAGTCGAAGATCTCAGGAGGACAGTTCGGCCGGCGAGGACCTGCCGGCCCGCAACGCGGCGATCACCGTACCCCAGGCACACATCGTGAACCCGGCTAACAGCCAGAGCCCGGATTCGTAGCTGCCCGAGAGCCCCTTCATCGTCCCGATGAGTATCGGCAGCAGAAATCCGCCGATGGCGCCGGAAGCCCCGACCACACCGGACGCCAACCCGATGTCCTTGGGAAACCATTCGGCGACCAGCTGGAACACCACGCCGTTGCCGAATCCCATCGCCGCCGTGGCCACGACCATCATCACGACCGCCATGGTTTGCGAAGGGCTGATCACCGCCACCACCGCCCCAGCGATCACCGGCAGAACATAATACAGGGTCCGCAGCCCTCCTTGACGATCCGCGACATAGCCGCCGACCGGACGGATCACGCTCCCCATGAGTCCGCACAACGCCGCCACCGCGCCGGCCTCAATCGCGTCGATCCGATAGACATCGTGCAGCACCAGCGGGAGCACACTGCACAGGCCCACGAAACCGCCGAACGTGACCGCATAGAGGAACGAGAGCCAATAGGCCAACCGGCGGTGAATCAACTGCACCGCATGGTGCCACCAGGCCACCGCGCCGGCCTCAGAAACCGGTGCTGTTCGCGGCACCATCAGCACAAATCCCGACAGCGTGACCGCCACCACCCCTGCCATGATGCCGCAGACCTGATGCCAATCCAGCGCGGCAACCCAGCGCGGCGCCAAAAACAAGATCAACACCGTGCCGATATTTCCCGATGCCGCGATGCCGAGCACAAATCCTTGCGCCGGCAGAGGATACGCGCGGCTCGCAATCGGAAGCGCGACCGCGAAACTCGCTCCGGCCACGCCCAGACAGGTCGAAAAGGCCAGCGCTTCTCCGTACCCGGTGACACCGAGCCACCCCCAGCACAACACTAGACATTCCATCACGAGGATGCCCACGGCCGTGGGCCGCGCGCCGAGCCAATCCGTGCTCCATCCGGCTACCATCCGTAACACCGCCCCGCCGAGTAACGGCAAGGAGACGAGCCAGGCGATCTCGGTCTCGCTCAGCTGCAGGGCCACCATGAGCGGAATGCTCATCGCCCCGATGAGCAGCCAGACCATGAAACTGACCGTCAGGTGCAACCACGCCCCAGCCAGCGACGGCCAATGACCGCTTTTCAGAATGTCCCAGATCCCAGACATGCCAGATCTCCGGATGGATAGCGGTCACTATAGGGGAGCCGCTTTCAGCGGCGCAAGCGAACGCCACCGAGGGGAGAAACCGACGCCTCTTTTCCTCCACAGGGACAGAACGGGCGTTATCCATCGCGCCCTCACCGTCCCGCAAGACAGCCTTTGTGCCGCCCATTCATTCTGTTATAGTCACGCACGTATCATGAACGGTCGTGACCATTCAGAGGAGGACGCGGGCGAGGCCCTAGAACCGGAAATCCTCGAACCCTCTGATGATGAGATCGTCGAGGCGGAAGCAGCCCCGGTGGTCCTGGATATCCCGGCCTCCGGCGGACAACAGCCCTCCGACACAATGGCCGTGGCGCCCATCACGGCCTTGCAGCAGTATCTTGCCGAAGTCCGCCGATACCCCTACCTATCGAAGGAAGAGGAACTTCAGCTCTTTCAAGAGTACCGCACGCACGGCAGCCGTGACGCGGCGGTCAAACTCATCATGGCGAATCTGCGCGTGTCGGTTTCGATTGCCGCCGAGTACCTCCATACCGGAGCCGACCACATGGATCTGATTCAGGAAGGGAACGTCGGCCTGATGCAAGCCATCAAGAAATTCGACCCCTCGAAAAACGTGCGCTTCTATGCCTACGCCGCCTGGTGGTCGCGGGCCTATATTCTCCGGTACCTCCTGCACACCTTTCGACTCGTCAAGGTCGGGACGACGCAGGATCAGCGAAAGCTGTTCTATAACCTCAAAAAGGAAAAGGCCAAGCTCGAACGAGAGGGCTTCGCGCCGGACACGAAATTACTCGCGGATCGTCTGAATGTGCGTGAGCGCGATGTGGTCGAAATGGATCAGCGGCTCGGCAACTGGGAGCTCTCGCTCGACCAGCCGATCGGTGAAGATCAGGAACATACCCTGCTGGACGTGTTGCCGTCTCACCAAGAACCGGCGGACGAACAACTCGCCGACCATCAGTTGAAGACCCTCTTCAGGGCCAAGCTTGCCGAGTTCATCAAGACGCTGGAAGAGCGAGACGAAGATATTCTCAGAAATCGCATTCTGTCCGACCAACCCCTGACTTTGGATGATCTGGGCGACAAATACGGCATCACGAAGGAGCGGACCCGTCAACTGGAGGCCCGCATCATCAAACGTCTCCGTGACTACCTCAAAAAAGACATCAAGGATTTTGACCGTTTGCGGACCTGACATTCCCAGGTGATTCGGACCACGCCGGCGCAATTACTCAAAGACCATTGACTTTACAATATGTTACGACGATTTTATTTCCGCAGCTGCCCGGTGTGGCCAGAAATGATAAAAATCCCTGGCAGCCCCTCTTGACTTAGGTGAACCAAGGCCTATCTCAACTGTGAGTCGCAGGCTGCCTGGATCGCGCGAGTTCAGCCCAACTCTTTCAACCGTCAACACCTAACGAGTTCACTTTCATCAGGAGGAGGTTCTGCCATGGGTACAGCTGAGAAGGAAAAGAAGAACGTTGCCAAGGGATTCCAACCCTTGGGTGAGCGAGTGTTCGTCACCTACACCGAGGAGTTGGATCGGACTGCCGGCGGGATTTATGTGCCGGATTCAGCGAAGGAAAAGCCACAAAGGGGAGTGGTTCAGGCGGTCGGCAAAAAAGTGGAGAACGTCAAGGTCGGAGACCAAGTCCTGTTCGACAAGTATTCGGGCAGCAAGCTTCGGATTGAGGACGAAGAGTGCTTGATCCTCAAGGAAGAAGACATCCTGGGCATCTTTACGGCATAAAGACAAATACGGTCCTAACGTCATCAAGTCTCAACAGGAGGCTTGATGGCTTTCAGGCTTGAACAACTTTTAGACTATAACCGGAGGAAAGATAATGGCAAAGCAACTTATGTACGGCGATGCGGCACGGGCGGCCATCCTGAAAGGGGTGAATCAGCTCGCGGACGCCGTGAAGGCAACCCTCGGCCCGAAGGGCCGCAATGCGATCCTCGATAAGAAATTCGGCGCCCCGACCATCACCAAGGACGGCGTGACGGTCGCCAAGGAAGTCGAACTGAAGAACCCCTACGAGAATATGGGCGCCCAGCTGGTCCGCGAAGTAGCCAGCAAGACAAGCGACACCGCGGGTGACGGCACCACCACCGCGACGGTATTAGCCCAGGCTATTTTCCGGGAAGGCGCGAAGAACATCACAGCCGGCGCCAATCCGATGGAGATCAAGCGCGGGATCGACAAGGCCGTCGAAGCCATCACCGCCGAACTCAAGAAGCTCAGCAAGCCCTGTCAAAATAAGACCGAAATCAGCCAGGTCGGCACGATTTCAGCCAACAACGACAAGACCATCGGCGATCTGATCGCCGAAGCCATGGAAAAGGTCGGCAAGGACGGCGTCATCACCGTGGAAGAGGCCAAGTCGATGACCACCTCGCTGGACGTGGTTGAGGGTATGCAGTTCGATCGCGGATATATTTCCCCTTACTTTGTCACCAATGCCGAGCGGATGGAATGTTCCGTGGAAGAACCGCTCATCCTGATCAACGAAAAGAAAATCAGCAGCATGAAGGATCTGCTGCCCTTGCTCGAGCAAGTGGCCAAGATGGGCAAACCGCTCGTCATCCTCGCGGAAGAAGTCGAAGGTGAAGCATTGGCCACCCTCGTGGTCAACAAGTTGCGCGGCACGTTGAACGTGGTGGCAGTGAAAGCGCCGGGCTTCGGCGATCGCCGCAAGGCCATGCTGGAGGACATCGCGATCCTCACGGGCGGCCAGGTGATTTCTGAAGACATCGGCATCAAGCTCGAGAACGTCAAGCTGACCGATCTCGGCCGCGCCAAACGCGTCACGATCGATAAGGACAACACCACGATCGTGGAAGGCTACGGCGATGCCAAGAAGATCGAAGGGCGCGTGAAGCAAATCAAGGCTCAGATCGACGAAACCACCTCGGACTACGATCGCGAAAAGCTGCAAGAGCGGCTGGCCAAGATCGTGGGCGGCGTGGCCGTCATCAATGTCGGCGCCGCAACCGAGACCGAGATGAAGGAGAAGAAGGCCCGCGTCGAGGACGCGCTGCACGCCACCAAGGCGGCAGTGGAAGAGGGCATCGTCCCTGGGGGCGGCACGGCCTACCTCCGCTGCATCAAGGCACTCGATGGGATCAAGGATGTCCCGGCGGAGCAAAAGGTCGGACTCGATATCGTCCGGCGTTCGCTCGAAGAGCCGCTCCGACAGATCGCCGCGAATGCCGGCGCAGAAGCGTCGGTCGTCGTCGGCAAGGTTCGGGAAGACAAGAACGCCAACGGTGGCTATAACGCCGCCACGGATGAATATGTCGATATGATCAAGGCCGGCATCATCGATCCGACCAAGGTGTCGCGCTGCGCGCTGCAGAATGCGGCCAGCGTCGCGGGCTTGATGCTCACGACCGAGGTCATGATCACTGAACTCCCGGAGGAGAAGAAGGAATCAGCCGGCGGCCCAGGCGGACACAGCCACGGCGGCGGCATGGAAGGGATGTACTAACCCTTCGACAAGCTCAGGGCGTGCCCTTCGAGGGCAAACTCGTAGCAGAAGGTTCAAGCGAAGGGCTCGGTGGGCAACCACCGGGCCCTTTGTGTTTCTTGCCCTCTCTCCCCCTCCTAAAAACTGCCCCACGTTCTGCCGATTCCCATACAGGCTTGTCGAGGTGCATCACAAGTGTTACACTGCTTTCAGTTGAAACGCAGGAGGATCCATGCCGACAACTAATCCCCGGGTAAATGTCGTACTCGACGAACCGCTCTATCAAGGCCTCCGCCGGTGGGCAAAACGCGACGGCATCTCGTTATCATTGAAAGTCCGCGACCTCGTGAAGGATGCGTTGGACCTAGAAGAAGATCGGGTGCTGACTGATATTGCCGAGCAGCGGATGGCAACGTTTGATCGAAAGACCGTAAAGACCCATGCGGAGGTGTGGGGCACTTCGAAACGTCCGAGGCGATGAGTGCCGTTCTCCCTCCACTACCACCCCTCTGTCGGCGAGGAAGATATCCCGGACATCCCGCGTAACCTACGCCGTCGGATTGCTGACGCTATTGAATCTCGCCTCACTCTTCAACCCCACCAATACGGAGCACCTCTTCGGAAGACCCTCAAAGGCTATTGGAAACTTCGCGTTGGAGATTACCGAGTGATATACAAGTTAGAGAAGGATGACGTGTTGATTCTTGCAATCCGGCACAGAAAAACGGTCTATGACGACATGCTACGCAGAATCGATCAGGACAACTAGCGCCTGTCACCGTTCGCAGGCTTCGCCAAATCCATAACAAGCAACCGATCGGCAGGGCGTGAAACCAGAACATGATTTTTCACACGCGGTTCCCAGCATGTCTTCCACAAGGGAGCGGAGCTGAATGTTCCCATCTATGTGGACGGCCCCATGTATAAGCGTCTGGAGCGTCTGGCCAAGAGAAAGGGAACGCCGGTGACAGATCTGGTGAATCAATTGCTCAAAAAGGATCTGGAATTGCCGGAAGCTTGTCCTAGCTCCAGGCTATCGGACTTCGTACATGAGGACAGCAGCAGCGCCGCTCAATGACCCACGTCGCGCCGTTCTTCGAGAAACACGAGTTCCCTGAACCTCATGCCCACGGAGGACAGAGATGGAGTACTGCGAGGCACCTGAAGGCCATGGAGATTGATCAACACCCGTACAACCTCGTTCCCAAAGGACTTGCACTCCTAGTCAGTGCCCATGCCGTGCACACTGACTGACGGTCCGGCGGCGATCCCACCGGGGCCTTCGTGTTTTTGCGACGCCTTGACAACATACTGCAAGACTGCCATTTTATTGTTGAATACTTCAACAATGGGAGGGCGTGATGGCCACAGTCAATTTCAGCGTGCCTCAAGACATCAAAGAAGCGTTCGACAAGACGTTCGCGAGACAGAATAAAAGCGCGGTCCTGGCGGACCTGATGCGGCAAGCGGTGGAGGAGCGCCGGCGGCGAAAGCGAGTCGCAAAAGCCATCGACAAAATCCTGACCTTGCGTAAACAAATGCGTCCGGTCGATGACCACACAATCAGCTCAGCACGACGGCAAGGAAGGCCGTGACCCGGTTCGTACTCGATGCCAGCGTCGTGGTCAAGTGGCTGGTCCCTGACCGTCCTGAAGAGTCCGACGCCTTTCATGCGTTGCAGATTCTGCACTTGATCAAGAGCTCTCGCCTACCAGTGATACAGCCACCCCATTGGCTCGCAGAAGTGGCGGCCGTGATCGCGAGGCTGGAGCCCAAGCGGGCGCGTACAGCGGTGTCGCTCTTATTCACGCTGGAGTTTCCAATTTCCAGCGGCATGGACCTGTATTTGAAGGCCTGCGATCTATCCGACTCGCTCAAACAACACCTGTTCGACACCTTATATCATGCCGTAGCCCTCACCGAACCAGACACGATCCTCATCACCGCTGACGATCGGTATTACCGAAAAGCAGCTTCAGCCGGGCACATCGTGCGCTTGAAGAATTTCACGTTGCCATCGGGTAGCAAGAGCTGATGGCGCACTAGCCGATAGCTTGAGTCAGAAGCGAGGGGCCTGGTGGAAACTACCGGGCCCTTTGTGTTGTGGTTCATCTTGCTGCTAATGCTTGAACTCTATGGCCCTGAGCATAGTTTTGAAGACCGGCGAGGTCGCCGGTTCGACAAAAAACGACCGGAAGACACGGTGAACCATCTCCGTATGGCGCTGATGGGCGGCATGAAACAATTCGGCCGCCTTCTTGCGATCTTCCGTGCCGTACCCCATGCGGACCGCGCAGCGCGCCAATTCTTCCGAACTTTCGGGTAACGAATGGGTCTGGAGATCATCGACCATCTGCAATTTATGTTCGACATCGCGCAGGAAGAGATACGCGGCGGTCAGCGCATCGCGGTCTTCGACCGAGAGCAGTTTTTTCCGAGCCAGCCGGTTCAGCGAACCGAGCGTGCTCCGATCCAGAAGCGCCGGCACCTTGCGCCCGGCCAGGACTTGAACGGTCTGCACGAAAAACTCGATCTCGCGAATCCCGCCTGTTCCCAGCTTCACATTGCGCTGCGCGTGGCCACGGTCCGTCATTTTCGCATCGATCATGTCCTTGACGGCGCGGACGTCTTGCACGATCGCCAACGCGTTCCCGCGATCCATCGCGCTCCCGGCCCCCAACACAAACGGCTTCACCAGTTTAAGAAACGCCTGCCCGACATCATGGGAGCCGGCGACCGGCCACGCTTTGAGCAACGCCAACCGCTCCCAGACCTGCCCGCGCGTCGTGTAATATTTGCGATACTCCTCCAGCGAGCGAGCCAACTGGCCGACAGAGCCCTCGGCCCGCAATCGCAGATCGACCCGAAAGACGTATCCCTCCCTGGTGGGTTCGCTCAACACCCTGGTGAGTTCACGGGCGAGAATCTCAAAATATTCTTCATTGGAAATGCCGACGCCGGCCGGGATGGGGGCGCGTCTACTGCTCGGCGCCCTGGTTTCCCCGTCATGCGACTCATAGATGTAGATCAGATCGACGTCGGAGCTGTAATTCAGTTCATGTCCGCCAAGCTTGCCCATCCCGATGACCGTAAACTTGGTCTCCACCCACCGTCGCTGCCGATTCAGGTGCATGGGAGTGCCGTATTGCTGCCGGAGATCGGCATCGACAATCTCATAGGCCGCATGAATCAACAGGCAGGCCAAATCGGACAAGAAGCCGGTCGTCTCCGACACCGTCGAGAGATGAAGGAGATCCCGCACACCGATCCGCAACATCTCTCGCCGCTGGAACCGGCGCAGCGCGTCCAGCTTCGATTCTTTGGAGGTGAGATGCCCGATGCTCGCGTGAAGCGCGCGCTCCATCCCCTTCCGCGCCGGGGGTCGCGCGAGGACATCCTCCTCCCCCAGCCAATACACCACGGTCGGGTCTCGAATGAACGTAAAGGTCAAGGCGTCGCTGTTGCCGAAGACCACGCAGAGGAGGTCGAGCATGCGCGGCCACGTGCGCAGATAGTCGAGGAATGAGGTGCGGGAGACACTCTCCAACATGCGCTCCCAGTGGTTCAGCGCCTGATCGGGATCGGCCGTCCGTGAGATGGATTCCATCATCATCGGCAGAATGTCGGCCAGCCGCCGTCGTTGGATCGGGTCACCGGCCATGGCATTGAGATTACGATCCGCTTGATCGGGATCACGCAGGCCATAGGCCGACAAAATGGCTCGCACCTCCTCGGCATTCCGCTTGGCCGCCAGCAAAATCGGCGTCGGGTCCGGCGCTCTTCTCGCCGTCAGCGAGACCGGTGTTAGCTCTCCCTTCAAGGACCTCGTCAGATCTGCCTTCTCAGACTTTCGTTTCACGCTTCATGTCTCACGTTTCACGGTATCCGCGTATGGCGCGGCATTATACTGACAGGTTCCTCTACGCACAATGAACCTATTCGGGTATACTGACCCTATGCCGATAGGCTCTCCTGACCAATCGCGGCTCCTTGATGCGGTTCGTCCGCTCTGTCCCGACATTCCATCCGAGGTGCTCCAAGATTTTTTCGCCCGCATGGACCCGGAATACTTCCGGCGGTTCGAGCCCCCGACCATTGCCACGCACGTCCGATTGACGGCTCAACTGACGCCGAGCCATCCCTGCACGATTGCCTTTACCGAACAGCACGACAAGCGGGTGGAAGTCACGATCGTCGCGTACGATTATTTTTCAGAATTCGCCACGATTTGTGGTCTGCTCTCGGCGTTCGGCCTCAATATTGAGGAAGGGCATATCTATACGTTTGCCGAGAAGGCCGCGCCGCAGCCCGCCCGCGCCGGTTGGACAGGATACGGACCGCGCGTCCGCGCAACGGGTAGTCCGGGACTGGCCAGAAAAAAGATCGTCGATGTGTTCCGCGTGCTGCCGATACCAGGAGCGGACTTGGGCGAGGTCCAACAGCAACACCTGGCGGATGCGCTCCATGCGGTGATCACCTTGCTCGATAAAGGACAATTTACAGAGGCCCGCCTTGCGGTGAATCGACGGTTGGTCGAACAGCTCGGCAAGCGACGCGGTTCTTTCAGCGGTCTCCTCCATCCGGTGCAGATCACATTCGACAACAGCCAATCTCCCACCGACACGGTCATGGATATCCGGTCGGACGATACTCCGGCCTTCTTGTACGCCTTCGCCAACGCCCTGGCCATGCGCAACGTGTACATTTCCAAAGCGCAGTTCGACGTCGAGAAGGGGAAGATTCACGATCGCTTCTATGTCCGAAACCGCCATGGCCAGAAGCTGACCGACACGACCGATCAACAACAGCTGCGCCTGACGGCGGTGCTCATCAAGCAATTCACCCATGCTCTGACCTGGGCCCCTGATCCGACCAAAGCCCTGGAGGCCTTTGATCAGTTTCTTGATCTGACGGTGCAGCAAACGAAAGGAAAAGCCCAGCAAGAAGCCCTGGCGTTTCTCAGCGACAAGAAAACGTTCCCCCTGCTGGCCCGTCTGCTCGGGGCCAGCGATTTTCTCTGGGAAGACTTTCTGCGCCGTCAACACAGCAACCTGCTGCCGCTCCTCCAGGATTATCGCGATGCGCCCCTCATGACCCCGAAAGCGATGCTTCGCAAGGAGCTCGATCGCCTTGTGAATAAAGCCACAAGCGACGAGACTCGAAAGGCCGCGCTGAATAGCTTCAAGGACCGCGAGCTGTTCCGCATCGATATGAAGCACATCGTCGAGCCGGACACAGCGCTGCCTGATTTCTCCGCCGCCCTGACGCAATTGGCCGAAGTTATCCTCGATCGAAGCTTGAAGGACTGCCAAGCCAAGCTGAATACGGTGCATGGCCCGCCACGCTTGGCCGATAAAAAACCCTGTCCCTTCACCATCCTGGGCTTGGGCAAGTTCGGCGGAAGGGAATTGGGCTACGCCTCAGATATTGAAGTGATGTTCGTGTATGGAGACGCGGGTCGCACAGCCGGCAAGCAGCCGATCGAGAACAGCGAATACTTCGAGCGGTTGGGAGCCGAACTGCTGCAGTGGATCGAGGCCAAACAGGAAGGCATCTTTCACCTCGACGTGCGTCTCCGCCCGCACGGCGGAAAAGGCTCTTTGACCAACCCTTTTGACGAGATCACCAAGTACTACAGTGCCGGCGGCCTCGCCGCGCCGTTCGAGCGACAGTCATTGATCAAGTTGCGACATGTGGCGGGCGACGCGGCCCTTGGCAAGCGCGTCGAGGCCCATCGCGATAGCTACGTCTATAGCGGAAAACCCTGGAATATCCCCGATGCCCTCGCCTTGCGTCGCCAGCAACTCAAGCAGCTGGTGGAGCGAGACACCGTCAACTTGAAGCATAGCCCCGGCGGTATCGTCGATATCGAATATGCCATGCAATACCTCCAAATCATGCATGGCCATCGACTCCCTGTCCTGCGCACTCCCAACACCATGCAGGCGCTGGCCACCCTCGTCGATTGCGGCCTTGTCACGAGGCAAGACGGCGACATTCTCCGCAAGGCCTACTTCTTTATCCGCATGCTCATCGACGGCCTGCGCATGGTCCGTGGCAACGCCAAAGACCGAGTCCTTCCACCGACCGACTCCGACGAATTCATCTTCCTCGCCCGCCGGGTCGGCTACACCACGGATGATTGGCAAGCCGGCGCGCGCCATCTGCAAACGGATATCGCGCAGCATATGAAACTCACCAAAGAATTCTTCGAGCGGACGTTCGGCCGGCTGTAGCCCGATCGGTCTTCCCCCTCTCCCGTGGGTGATCGGAATCCCTTCCATATTTTGGCCGCGCAATACTAACCCAGGTTTCATTAGCAATTGGCGGTCTTTATCCGCTCGGCCTTAACCTGAATCCCGCAGGCGCACTGGACGGCATGCTGATAGACGAGGATCCAGCCCCTACATTCTTGACCAACCAGCCGGACCTGATTTCACCGGTTCACCGGCGACATAGTTCGGAATGAGCAATGTAAGGCTTTGCCTACCACTATGTTCGTTGAATTGGATTTTGAGTAGCACTGCCGACTCCAATCCGTCACGGCCGCTTCAATTTCTTCTGATAGGGCGCAGCTGAGGGTGTTCCCCGCTCACCAGAACCTGTCGTTCCATTGCCTTCAGAACCTGCCTCCACACCTGCGGGCCCGGAGACCACAGGCCGGTTCCGATTGACGAGGTTGTCGATCAAGTCTTTCTCAGCCTGTTCCGCAAGGCTATCCGGCGCAGCCGGGAGGGGGAAGGCTTCGGCATTCTTATAATCGATCGCGTTGTTATTCTCTTCTGAGGGGGCTTTGCTCCCCGTGACCGGTCCCTTATGCATGATTTCTTGAGCCTGGACCGACATAGTCCATGTTGATAGTATAATCCCCAGCAGCGTTGCGAGTCGTATGGAATGACCGATTAGTATGCGCATGGCCCACCTCCCTTGCCCGTACATATGGCACCCTGTTCCTCTTTCCCTTCACATCAGCCATTCTGAGCTCCTTCGAGCAACTGGCACACATCGCTCGCCTGAGTAATTCGATGGGTACAGTTCAATTTATGACGACCCTCGCGGTTCTCGTGTTATTGTCACCCTCACAACAGAATCAGTCAACTAGACCAACTTCCGATGAACCCATGCTGATGAGTCCGAAGTGCGGGTTCCCGCTTCGGGGTAGAAGAACACGGGGGAACAAAACCCTGACATAAATCGGAAGGGGGGCCCCACCACAGTCGGTAAGCCCCCCTTCTTCAGTCTTCACTCGATCCTGTAGTCCTGAATCGCTTACAAGATCCCTCCGCACTCATCGTGCGGCGGACGCTGTCTCACAAACAGCGTGGATCAGAGCCGGCGCAGGCGGCATTCACCAACGGCACAATGTTCGTGCTGGTGAAGGGACTGGCCCCCTGTTCCTTGATGGCAGAACTCACGTAGCCCCAGCTGGTCACTCCCACGACAATGTTTGAATTTGGAGCCGTACCATTGGTGGTCCCGTTAAGCACCGGCCGGATTCCAAAATTGAGAATCCACGGCCCTCCGCTGGACCCTCCTGTCATCAGGGAGCCAATGACGGTGTTGTTCACGAGCGTGGAGGACGCGATAAAGCCCTGTGAGTCATTGCGCTGCATGAGTTGTCCATTATCAAGCCCGACCGGATAGCCTGTTTGGGTAATATGAGTCAGGCCTGCCGACGTAAATCCAAACCGGTTCCATCCATAGCCATACCAACCGGTCACGGTGCCTGGATAGTTGGGAGTGGTGGTCTTTCGTGTCAGTTCGAGTACCGCGACATCATCCTTACAGACCACGCCTGGAGCGGTGGCGGCACATTGCCCTGCCACTCCATTGATATAACTAGTCATGACCCATGCTTGCGAGACCGCCCAGTTTCCAGGCGAGGGAGCGGTATTCCCAACGCCGTTCCGATACCCCGGCACAAAGCGGAAGTTGGTATAAAATCTTGTTCTTGATCCGAACTGAGCCACACAGTGCGCGGCCGTGACAACAACGCCCCGCTTGATCAATGAGGCGGAGCACACAAACGTACTGGAGCCGATATTGAAAAACAGTTTGCCGGTGGGGCTATAGGGATACGTGAAATTCGTCGGATGAACGGTACCGTTGAGATTTCTGAGATCGGCCCTCGCCGTGCTAAAGGGATGATTCGACGTGCCATGCTCCTGTGATTCAAATTCTCCCCCCGCCTGCGGATCGACCGCCTCCGCGGATGCTTCAAGATCAACGGCATTGAGAGCAGACCCATCACCTTCGGAACCGGCCACTTGGCCGCTGTCTGTGGCAGCGGAGGCTTGGAATCGATTGACCAAGTTGCTGATCAAATCCTGTTCCGCCTGCACGGCGACGCTCTCCGGAGCTTGAGGCAGCGCGAGCGCTCTGGCGTTGGCAAAGTCAATTCGATTGCCGTTACCCGGAGCAACCTTGACCCCCGTCACTGCCCCACGATTCATGATTTCTTGCGCCTGCGCGGACGTCGCCAAGACAGCCAGAGTAAACCCAACCGCTGTTGCGAGTCGTATGGAATGCGATACACATGTACCCACTGGGCACCTCCTTATGATGGTCTGAACTCGTTTTTTCTTCCGCTCTCCCTGCTCACACCGACTTGTTCTCTCCTTTCCTCCGTACAAAGCCGGGGTTTGATTCATGGGTGGACTGCACCAGAATCCCGTACGAATCGTCTCCCCGCCAGATTCCCTCGTGTGCGCGTCTGCCTGGTCCTAAAGCAAGCACGATGCCGGAACCATCGAGCGCAGACGGCAGAGGTCACTACATAGGTATTTCCTCCATACTGGAGTCTTCCTACCGAACCATACAGATAGGAGCAACTCGGCGAATCGCGGATAGGTGTATCAAATTCGATACGAGATCTGTATCGAATTTGATTCATCCCCATGAGTGGCCGGTGACCAATGGTCGTATCGTGGCTTGCTATTCCAGCTATCGGCAAAGATGAGAGGCTGTGCGTCTCTATGTATATGAACGTAGATGGCCTATGTAGGGCGTAATGGCTCTATTTTGCATTGATCGTGAGGAGCGGCGGCTCCAGCCTCGTCTCGTCTCTGTCAACGAGCTGGTCTAACGGTGCAGCGCATGGCCCAGGGATTTTGTGTTCGCCATCAAATATTCCCACGCTTAAGCTCGCTTAGGTTCTGACCGATAGAGCTTCTGCCCCTCAACCAGGAATCTCTTATGACCTCATCACGCGAGGGCACGGAATCGTCCCTTATCGACTCAATCCGCTCTCGCCTCCATCAGAAGCTCGGACTTCTCTTCGAGGAATCCAGCCGCTGCCTTCCGATCTTGCAATCAACCTGTCAGCAAATCCTGAGTCATATGGGCCCCCAATCCAACGCCGAGGCTTTGGCCCGGGTGATCAGCCGAGACCATGGGCTGACATGCAAAGTGCTGCAGGTGGCGAACAGCATCGCCTACAGCCCACAGCAGACGATCGTGGCGGTCCCTCATGCCGTCAGCTGGCTCGGGCTCGACACCGTCCGGTCCCTTGTGGCCGCGGCCCATCTCGTCGAACAGCTGCAACATTGGCCGGTTCGGCAACAGGAATTCCGTTCCTTGATCGCCAAATCCCTCCTGTCCGCAACCTATGCCAGCGAATTGGGAACAGCCGTTGGATACCCACAACCCGGACAATTGTTCACCGGAGCCCTGCTGTACTCGATCGGAGACTTGGCCATTGCCTATCAGGACCCGGATCTCTTTCTGGCGCTCCAGGCCATTGCCAAGACAACCAAGCGCCCGTCGGAATGCGTGCTCCAAGAGACGCGCCTCATCGGTGTGCCACGGCTGACCTTGGCTCAAGCCCTGGCCCAGATGTGGAAGTTGCCGGACGATATCATCGAGCTCTTTCGCCATCCGGAGGAGCTGCCGAGGGAACGTTGGCAAGGCGGGTTCCAGACCTACCGCGGTATCGTGGTGGGCTCCATCCGGTTGGTCGAAGTCCTGATGTGCTCCGCGCCACAGCCTTCCATTGAGGAAGCCAAGCGAACACTCCAACTTGGCTGCGGCTTCTCTTCGGGCCCGTTTGCAGATTTGATGATTCAGGCCATGGATCGGGGGCGCCAACTCATCCGTTCAATGGGATTGGCAATTGACTCCTCCGATGAAACCACGTCACCATCAAAGGAGCAGGACCCCGCCGAATGGATCCCGCGCTCGCCTTCTGTCACAGCGCCGACCGGCGAGAAACAGGCTGCGCCCATTCGAACCAAACCGCTGGAAACACTCCAAGCCTTTCAAGACTTGCTGCAAGCCGCAAAAGATCTCGACGGCCTCCTCGGAACATTCGTACAATCCCTCCATCGAGATGCCGGATTCGACCGTGTCGGCCTGGCGCTTCTCAACCAAAACGACAGTGACCTGCTTGTCGGAAGACTGGTATTTGGCGTGACTCCTCCCGCGCCCTACCTCCGGTCCCTGTCAGGCTCACTCAGCCGGGAACACCGGTTTTTTCTCACGATCCTCAAGCGAGTCGATCCACTCCTGGTTCCCAACTTTTCAGACCAGATGGCCGGGACTCTGAAACAGGACTTCCTCGATGTCTGGAAATCGACGTCGGCGATCGTGGCGCCGTTGCGGGTGGGAGCGAAACCGATTGGGCTCATCTACTGCGATCGAGCGACAAGCAACCAGCCGCTGATTTCTCAAGACTACCAGGCGTTCCAGCTGTTTTTCGCCCAAACGACGCTGGGTCTCAATCGACTGGCCGGCATCCTGTAGGCATTGAGGATGCCGCAAACGTCTCAGGTTGGCGTCGGCGAACAGTACCGTTCACTCCCGGCTGTCGCCTCGCCCTAGTTCGACCGACCAAGCCCACCGAATCAGAGAATGTTTTACAATCTCCTGCGATGACAATCGTTGCCGGATCTTCGACCACGTTTGGAAGTGTTAGGCGGCCATGGCGTGAGGTTGGATAAGCGCCAGCGTATCATGAAGCTGGGCGCGGGCATCCGCGAGCAGTGCCGGGAGGTTGGCCGGCACAAACCGCGTGGCGGCAACGGCATGGAGGCTGAACGGCAATGCCGCAGGCCGCCGACTCGGCTCGAGCTCTTCATAGTCGACGACGACACCGGCCAGATGAACGACGGACGCATGGATGATGAATTCACCGGCATCGTTCGGGCTCAGTTGACAGCGAATGGCCTGTTCGATCTGCGCGGGCATCCCCCAGGACCGGATGAGTTCGGCTCCCACTTCCGCGAAGTCGCACCCGATACTGGACTGTTCCACCTCGGCCAAGGAGGTTTCAAGGTAGCCGGCTTCGATAAGCGCGGACTGAACTCGCCGGGGAATGGTCTGGTAGAGCACGAGGTGGCCGATGTCGCGCAACAATCCCGCGATAAAAAACCGCTCGCCATCTTTCAGACCGCAGGATTTGGCGATCTTTCCGGCGAGCAAGGCGCACAGCGCGCTTTTCCGCCAGAACATAGAGACGTCCATGAGCTGAATCGGCATGCCGGAGAAGGTCCGTCCGACGGTCGTCGCGGTCACGAGATCGTTAATAGCCTGTGTGCCGAGGAGCGTGACGGCGCGTGTGACGGTGTCGATCTGCTTGGGAAACCCATAGAGCGGGCTGTTAACGATGCGGAGAAGCCTGGCCGAGATGGCCGGATCCAGCTTCAGGACTTCGGCAAGGTCGTCCATCGTCGATGCGGGATCATCCACCACGTTCCGAATACGGAAGTAGATTTCCGGCAACGTGAAGACCGTGGTGCAGGACTGGACCAATTCGTTGGCCGATGGCATGGTGGAAGCTCCTCCAAGTTGTCCGCAAACACAGACCGGTTCTTCACCTACGTTATCGGCCACCAGGTGATAAAACTGGAGAGGGGTGGTCGGCCAAGAGGCAGCCACTCTTCTGCGCCCAGCTGTGCCGGCGCTCAATCCTCCGCAAACAGGTCAGCCGTTTCGCGGCGGGATCTGCGAGGATTGCCACGAGGCTGATCGAATCATATTGCCCCACTCCGCTTTTGTCCCGCGGAGCCATCGCCAGAGGCCGATCAGTTTCCAGTAGGAATTCAACTGCCGATATCCGAAATTTTCGACGATGGACACGCACAGCAATTTCCAGAACTCCGAAGGACGCTGATACAGATGAAACGTCATTTCTTCCATGAGGAGGGCGCTTAACGAGAGCATAATGCCGAGCCCAATGATACTCAGCATATAGACGATCCATACTTGCAACGACAGGACCCCCAGCGCCAACCCGCCGAACAGGAAGATATACCCGACCATCTGGAATACAGGCTCGACCCATTCAAATATCGCCATGAACGGAAAGGCAAGCCAGCCGACCGTACCCCCCTTTCGGTGACAGCACAACTCGAAGTGGCCCGCCAGACTGTCGCATAAGCCACGCTGCCAGCGGATGCGCTGATTCCTGAGAGTGCGAACGTCCTCCGGCACCTCGGTCCAACAGACCGGATCCGGCACATAGGTAATGCGATAGGGCTGGCCATTCAGGCGGTAATGGTGATGCAACCGCACCACCAATTCCATGTCTTCGCCGATCGTGTTGGTTCGATACCCTCCGACTTTCAGCACAGCTTCTTTTCGAAATAATCCAAAGGCGCCGGAAATAATCAGCATCGCATTCATCGGAGACCAACCCTGCCGCCCGGATAGGAACGCGCGCAAATATTCGACCGTTTGCAACAGCGCCAGAAAGTTAGACGGCAGGCCTACCGTCTTCAAGAACCCATGTTCCACAAAACAGCCATTGGCCACACGGACGGTGCCGCCCGCCGCGATGGTACGGGGTTCGAGCAAGAACGGCTGGACCACGCGATACAAACTGTCCTGCGCCAAGATGGAGTCGGCATCGATACAACAAAATAATGGGTACACGGACAGATTGATTCCGGCATTGAGGGAATCCGCCTTCCCTCCATTCTCTTTATCGATGACACGGACGTTCCCGTAGGTCGACGAATGATACGTGGCGCGCACCGGCTGAGTCAGTAGATCGTGGCCGTAGGCTTCAGGAAACGGCCTCAATCCGAACTCTTGCCGCAGGACGTCAACGGTGTCGTCGGTCGAGCCGTCACTGACCACGATGATTTCATACTCGGGATAATTCAGCTGCAACAAAGAGCGAATAGAATTCACGACCGTGGCCGCTTCGTTGTATGCTGGCACAATGATGCTGATCTGCGGCTCATATCCGGTAAATGCGCCTGGAAATCGTTCGCCCATTCGCTCTTCGAAGTACTGCCGGAGGGAGAAGATTGACACGATATTGAGCGCCAAGTAGCCCCCGGTCAGGGCGGCTAAGTACAGCAAGAACCCCGACTGAACAATGTTAAAGATGGTTTCAGGCATCATGCGTTCTGCTTGGATGCATCGTGGTTCGTTCCTGAACTTCAGGCGTTTCCCCGCATGAACCTCTTCGCTTGGACCGCGGCGATCACGATGGGACTTGCGCTCTGCCTATGGTCGCCCTCGGCCATGTCTCAGGAACTCGTTGTTCCTGGACGGACGCCTCCGCCTGAAATCCAAGAAATCGAATTGACCTATGTCGGCGACCAGTCTGTTCCAAAAATTATAGTGCGCCGCCGACAACCAGCAAATCCTTTTGTGCTTTCTTCCTCTCGGCCTTCCGACACGCGCCTGCCTCTTTCGGCGACGCCCGACGCCGGCCACCCGGTCGATTTCTGCCAGGCGCGACAAGAAAGCACGGCCCCTCCTCTCCGAATCCGCTTTGTCCGCCAGGGGACATCCCCCGGCGAGTTTACGTGGTCTCTCCGGACCACGAATAACAGTTTGGATGCATTGTCCTTCCAGGCTCTCCGACTGCGCGGAAGGACCTCCAGTCCCTTGACGATCATGCTGGTCGCCGAATCTGCCGATCAACGGCAGAGCAGCGCGGTGGTCGGACGCGTCGCCGGCCAATTTGATGTCGAGCTCCCTCTCGCACCGATTGCGCGGCAACTCGATCTTCGACGCCTCACGCAGGTGAGGCTGCTTGTCGAGGACAATGCGGACGTCGTGCTGGAAGAATGCGCCTGGATGAATCGGGAGCCGGCCGTTTCGCCGATCCCCTCCGTGGGCTTTTGGCATTGGGACTATCGAACAGCGATACGCGACCCCGCCGGCATGCTCTCCGCTTGTCGGCGGCATCACTGCCGGCGGTTGTTGCTCCAAATTCCTGACTTGCGAGACTCCGATCAGGTGTGGGCCGCCTATGCCGCCCTGTTCGTCTCGGCAAAGGCAGCGGGTGTCGAGCTGTTTGCGATCGACGGAGCCCCGGACGTGATCGATACCCCGACGATCCTGACCGATAAGCTCACCAGGCTGCTCACGCTCGTCGGCAACAGCGGTCTGCCCGGGATGCAGTTGGACATTGAGCCCTACCTCCTGGATGGTTTTCCCGATGATGTCACGATCCTCGACCGTTACCTCACGACTATTGAGCGCGTGAAAACGGCCCTCGGCAGTCGTGGTCGATTATCAGTCGTCATTCCGTTCTGGTTCGCCTCGACAATTCATCGGAACCGACCGCTCGCATTTGCCGTGATGGATCGGGTCGAGGAGGTCGCCGTGATGAGCTATCGAACAGACGTTGAAGAATTGACGACGATCAGCGAAGACACCCTGCGCTACGGCGGGCTCCAAGGCATCCCGGTCTGGCTTGCCATGGAAACGACGCGCCTCCTTCCGGAACGGCACGTCATCTTGAAACGCGAGGACGATCCTGCCCTCGCAGACGGGATGCTTGATCCCGTGCGGAGGGTTTTGACATTGGGGCACATACCCGCTGCCGATGCGCACAGGCAGGACCGGATAGGATTTCGCATCCATCACGACACAACCGTGCTCCCCGAGCGCCTGTCCTTTGCGGGTCGCACTCAACGCGACGTCCGTCACGCGATCAGCCGCGTGTTCGCTCGAATCCATTCGCCGAGCTTTTCCGGGCTGTTGATCCACGATCTACCGGGCTATCTGGGGTTGCAAGAATAACGTGCGCGCTGTATCCATCTTAGAACGACCATTCCTGAACGCACGCATTCCGCTGTTGTTCTGCTGCGCGCTGTCCGCCCTTGGCGGAGTCGGCAACGCGCAGACGCAGAACAGTGACGCGCTTTCCACGCGAGCGCTGTTCGAACAGGCGAAACACCTCGAATCCGCTCAGCGTTATCCCGATGCGATCCCCCTCTACCGAGAGGTGCTCCGGCGCGAGCCGGAGAATGATGACGCGCGAGCAACCCTAGCTCGGCTGTTGTCATGGCAAGGCGCGTATGCGGAAGCCGCGGACTTATATCGAGAGATTCTTCGACGGCACCCGGTCGACCTCGATATACGGACCGCCCTCGCACGGGTGTTATCGTGGCAGAAACACCTGGACGAAGCGCGAACCCTCTACGAGGGCGTGCTGCGGGAAAACTCCCGCCATCCCGAGGCGCTGCAAGGCCTGGCGGACGTATTGTTGTGGGAGGGACACTCGGAAGAAGCGCTCCACTACTACGAACAAGCCTCTGCTCTTTCGAACGATGTGACCGTTGCCGAGCGCATCGCGTCGATTCGGAGCACGATCGCTCAACGAGAGCAGAGTTCCTCGGCGACCGTCCCGCCGCCCGTCTCTGGCGGAAGAGCCGAAATGGTCGCGCGAGCCCAGGCATGGGAGCGGAATGCCGAGTACGGACCAGCCATCGCCGCCTATCGACAGATTCTCGCGGAGCATCCGGAAGACGATGAAACAGGCGGCGCGCTCGCGCGCGTGCTGGCCAGAGACGGGCAATTGGAGCAGGCGGGCTCGCTCTACCGAGATATCCTGAGGCGTCATCCCACCGATATCGACGTACAACTCGGATTAGCCCATGTGCGCGCATGGCAGAAACAGTTTCCTGCCGCCATCCACTTGTTTGAGACAGTCCTCCGGCAAGACGGGGAGAATAGAGACGCGCTGCGAGGATTGGCCGACACCCTGTTCTGGAGCGGCGCCACGCAGGAAGCGCTGGCTCACTATTCACGATTGGCGCAGTTGACGGGGGATGGAGAGAGTGCGGCACGCGTCAAAGCCGTCATTGCCTCGATGGAAGCTTCTCCACGAGCGCCGCTCGGCCTGCGGGATTCCACCATTCGTCTGCCGTACCGAGACTATGTCAAGGTGGGCTACGGTCATTTTTCCTATTCGCGAAACATTCCGGATGAGCGGAATATCCTCTTTGAAGCGGCCAAGGCTCTTGGCGCCTACACCCTGATCGCCAGGGTCGAGCCGATCACCAGGTTCGGCTTCCACGACACGCCGCTGTCGGGCGAGTTGTACAGCCCCTTGTGGCGGCGTGCGTGGGGATATCTGGCCGCGCAAGGAACGATCAACCCTCATTTTTCACCCAATTATTCGATCGCGGGAGAGTTCACGCAAGGGCTGGGGATCGCCCACCCCGCTCTTTCAACGCTGGAAGTCTCGTTAGGCTATCGGCACCTCTCGTACACAACAGGGGACAGCGATCTGCTGATACCCGGCCTGACCATCTTTCTTCCGTTCAACGTATGGCTGACGGAGAAATTGTATTATGTTCCGGAAACCGGCGCGCTGACCCTCTCCTCTCGACTGACCTGGCGCCCCACGAATCGTCTGCAACTCTTTGCATCCGGCTCATTCGGAACATCAGGAGAACGCATCGTTGCCACTCAAGATTTGACACGGGTAAGCAGCCATGCCCTCCAAGGAGGCATCACGCTCCCGATCGGCGACCGATTGTCCCTGGAAGCCACCGGATATTACGAAGACCGCGGCATTCTGTACGTGCGGCAAGGCGGGAGTTTCAGCGTCATCTATCACTGGTAAACGAGCGCGATGTCTTTTCGGCACTGTCCTTCGCGTCCTCTCGGTTAAACGGCTCCCATGCTCGAACTCTGGTACCTGACCTCCTTTTCCATCGGTTGCCTGATCCTGCTCCTCTTGGCGGGCATCCTTTTCTTCCGAATGAGTCGCCATGCGAACGAGCGCCGACGGCAACGCGTCACGGAACTATGGCAACCGCTGTTGGAGCGGTGCCTCGAGATCCCCCTCGAAGAATTGCCGTCACTCACACCTCCTCAGCACATCATCTTTCTCTATCTCTGGAACGAATACAGCGAGTCCAAGTCCGAGGCGATAACCACGCAATTGATCCGTATGGCTCGGCACGTCGACGCCGATCGCGTCGCGCGAGGCCTCTTGCGCTCAGGGCTGTTGCACCGCAAAATTATCGCGGTCGTGACGTTAGGCCGGTTGCAAGACCGGACCGTCTGGAAAGAAGTCTGCGCGGTTCTGGCACACTCGAATTCTTTCTTGGCGTTCCAGGCAGCCCAGGCCTTACTCCTTATCGATGCGCAAGCCGCAATCCCGCTCTTAGTCCCCCTCATCGGCCAGCGAAAAGATTGGTCCCCTCTCAAAATCGCCTCGATGCTGAGCACGGCGGGGCCTGATCTTGCCTCGGAAACGATGGTCCAGGCGGCAAGACAGGGGGATCCCGTCGTCGCCCCACGGTTGATTCGCCATCTACCGACGACGAAAAGTCCGCGTGGACTCCCTGCATTACGGCACTTCCTTCACGAGCACCCTCCGTCGGATGACGTGCTCGCGGCATGTTTGTTCGTATTCGGCGAATTTCGAGACCCGACCGATCTGCCCATGATCCGCGCACATCTTTCAAACCCAGCTTGGTACGTTCGGGTTCAAGCGGCCACCGCCTTGGGCAAACTGGGAACACAGGAAGATGAAGCGCGGCTCATTGCGCTATTCGATGATGAGCAATGGTGGGTACGTTATCGAGCAGGGGAAGCCCTGGCAAGTTTGAAATCCATGACGGAAAACACCCTTGAACGATTGCAAGAGACCTTGCTCACTCCCGAGGCACAAGAAATTCTGGCTCCCGTCTTGGCGAAATTCCGCGCTCGCCAATTGCAGAACACGATTCCTGAAGCCGTCGGCTCTATTCGCGCGGTTTCCACGAACCGGTGAGAATCTTCGCCGCGGTGGACTCAGCGGCAGAAAACACAAACAGGAGGCGCAGTGCGGCGGGTTGGAATAACCAGCATGGCGGCGGTGATTGTCGTCGGCTCCGGTGTGCTCCTTTACTGGCTGTCGCTCAGGAACGGGACCAGGCCGGTAGTAGCGCCATCCGACGCGCCGATGATGGCACCAGCGACATTTATGGCGACGGCGTGGAGGAGGTATTCGGATTCCGGGAGGTTCGCCATGGCCGCGACCATTACGAATTGCGGCTGGCCGTCGGCGCGCCGCTGCTCGAAGAATTTACCGATCCCGCCGAGCAGGTTCTCCCACCGGGCAACCATGCGAAAAACGTGCGTCCGATTGCCGCCTGGTCATACAGCGAAACAAAAGAGCCGCCGTTGGCCCGGTATGAGGACGGCAGCGCGGCCATTACTCGACGATCCTACGAAGCGGTGATCATGACGCACGACATCGATGCGCAGACGTCCATGGCCAACGCCGTTCAGTATGCACAGTTCGAAAAGAGTCAAGGCATCGTCGGAACCTACTTCGTGCAAACCAAATACATCAAAGATTTTAACGACGAGGTGTTCCTGAACGATCAAGGCATCAATATGGCGGCCCTGCACCGGTTGGGCATGGAGCTCGGCAGTCACACGGTGGCACATTCCAAAGTGTTCAGCCATTTTCCGCTGGGAACCGGGACGGAACGCTTTCCGGACTATCAGCCCTATGTGAAGACCAGAACCAAAGCGGCAAACGGTTCGGTGTTCGGCGAGCTGCGCGTCAGCAAGTACCTAATTGAGCAGCTGTCCGGTGGGGCGAACATCTTGTCGTTTCGACCCGGAGAGTTGTCGAATCCCAAGACTCTGCCGCAAGCGCTTGCCGCGACGGGCTACCGCTACAGTTCCTCCTCGACGGCTAACAATTCGTTGACTCATCTTCCGTATCAGCTCATGGTGAATCGTGACGTGGAGACAGAATCCGAGGTTTTTGAGTTTCCCATCACCATCGAGGACGAAGAGTTCCCCGAGATGGGCTCGCGGGTGCCGGAGGCGCTCGCCGTCGCGGCAAAAGTCGCTCGGTACGGAGAAAGCGTAGTAGTCTTGATCCATCCCAATATCGTGGGTCACAAGATGACTTTTGAAAAGGAGTTTGTCGCGGCGGTGCGGGACGTCGCCTGGTTCGGGTCCATCGGACAATATGGCGCCTGGTGGGCGGCGCGCAATCGTGTCGAGGTAGATGTTCAGACTCGGAGAGCGCAGAAAATCTTGTCGGTGAGGGCATCCGAACAGCTGACCGGCTTGACCCTGCAGATCCCGAGGACCTGGCGTCTTGCGGGGCAGCAGACCCATGCGCCAATCGAGGCGACAGGCGAGAAGTTTGTGGTACTGAGTGCGGTGCAGGGAACCGTTCGGTTGGTGTTTGACGTTCTGCCGTAGAAAGAGCAGCCGGAGAGCCGGATAGAAGCGGCGTCCGCCATGCGTCTTGCCTTACCTGTCGGCGGGCAAACAGCCGGAAAGCCCTGGCCGGATCAATCGGCGTGATGAAGTGCTCCGTGCCCTATGTGGCTAGGCGCGGCCGGCTGCCCTCTCACATTACGATTGCGCGCTGCCGATCGTTTGGGTGCGTTTCTCGCCTAATTCAGCCCAGCGAGCATAGAGGCGTTCGACGTCGGCCTGTGCCGCGTGAAGCGCGGCATAGCGCTCTTCTAAATCCGCGGCGGAAGAGGCGATGGAGGGATCACTGGCCGCAGCGTGACCAGCAGCGACCCGTGCTTCAGCTTCGAGGATTTTCGCCTCGATCTGGTCCCATTCCTTTTGTTCTTTGTACGACAAACCTTTCCGTTTGGACCGTCCGCCTGGTGTGGAACGCTCCTTTGAGCTCCGAGATGTGCGGTCTTCCGCGGCGGTTCTCCCCTGCGCGGACTCCCATTGGTCATAGTCGGCAAACCATTCGGCTCGGCCGGCGCCATCCAGCGCCAGGAGCCTGGTGGAGACGCGGTTCAGCAGCCACCGGTCGTGGGTCACCAACACGAGCGCGCCGGTGAATTCCAATAGGCTGTCTTCCAATACATCGAGCGTTGGAATGTCCAGATCATTCGTAGGCTCGTCAAGAAGCAGGAGATCCGCCGGCTGAAGCATGAGCCGTGCGATCAGCAACCGAGCCTGCTCTCCACCCGACAAGCGAGAGACCGGCAAATCCAGCTGCTCCGGCTTGAAGAGAAAACGCTTGGCCCATGAGACCAGATGCACGGACCGGTCT
Organism: Candidatus Nitrospira nitrificans; assembly: GCF_001458775.1. NCBI lineage: Bacteria > Pseudomonadati > Nitrospirota > Nitrospiria > Nitrospirales > Nitrospiraceae > Nitrospira > Candidatus Nitrospira nitrificans. Next base: position 51,689 of record NZ_CZPZ01000002.1, on the reverse strand, counting down.
TGATACACGACAGCGTCGCCACCGGCCGGAGCAAGCGCGCGCCGCAATGGAGCTTGCTGGTCCAGCGAGTCTCGATGTTGCTCGAATGTCACGACACGCAACCGATCGGCGCGTGTAATCGTGCCGGCATCGGGCATCACCGTGCCGGCCAGCAACTTGAGCACTGTCGACTTCCCGCTTCCGTTCGGGCCGAGCAGCCCGATCCGCTCCCCGGGCCCCAGCTGCAAATCCAGATCGCCGATAATCGGCTGCGCGCCCAATGTCTTCCCGACACCGATCGCCTCGATCAGCTTCTTGGACCGTCGCCCCGAGGCCGTGAAATCGATCCCGGCGGGCCCTTTGGACTGCCGAGACTCCATATCGTTCAGTTCGTCGATGAGCCGGCCGGCCGAATCGATCCTGGCCTTGGCTTTGGTCGAGCGGGCTTTCGGCCCCCGCCGAAGCCATTCCACTTCCCGCCGCACCCGGTTGGCCAACGACGACTGATAATCGGCCTGCGCTTGCAACGCTGCGTCGCGCTGCTCCAAGAACTCGCTGTACCGCCCCTTCGCCTCAAAGAGGCCATTGGGGTATTGGCGGTTCAATTCCCAGATCCGTGTGGTCACCGATTCCAAAAATCGCCGATCATGGCTGATCACAACGAAGGCATGGGGCTCGGCTTTCAGCAGACCCTCAAGCCAGAGAATGCCGTCGACGTCCAAATGGTTGGTCGGTTCATCCATGAGCAGCACGTCCGGTTCCAGCATCAGCGACCGAGCGATCGCCAGCCGTTTTCTCCATCCACCCGACAGTGTGGAGACAGTCTGATCGGCGCGGACAAACCCGCCGAGGCTGAGGGCCTTGGCGATGCGTGCTCCCTGCTCGTGCGGGTCCAATCCCTCGTCGAGAAGCACTTGCGCCAGCGCTTCTTCGATCGAATGTTGCTCGGCGAACGAAGGCTCTTGCGGCACATACCCGATACGGAGCTGACGGCGAACAGACCGTGTCCCACTGTCCGGATCCTCAATCCCCGCCAAGATTTTGAGCAAGGTGGATTTCCCGGAACCGTTGGGGCCGATCAGTCCGACATGGTCGCCCTCACAAAGTCCGAGCGACAGGTCGCGGAACAACGGTTTGACTCCGTAGCTCTTCTCAAGGGATTCACAACTGAGCAATACGATTGGTGGCATACGTGGTGGTGAGCAGTGTAGCTGATCGAGGGGGGCAAACGGGGATTTTTCTTCTTCGAGAGATTGATCTCCACGGCGCGCGCCTGCCGACGCAACTTCGACTACGAAGGCAAGTCAGCCGTGTGTCCTGTGCGGGCAGGTGAACCCTTTCGTTCACCCTTAAGCACCGCAGAGCCGAGCAACTTTCCTCCGCACATTGGGCTCGACCTGAGCGAAGGCCAGGTCAATGTTTTACGTGGGATTCAGTCCGCTTTGTCTTTTCAAGGATGAAGGGCCACGGCCTGTTCGTTTACTGAAAAGGAGCTCCGCAAACGAACCGGCATACGAATAGGCAGCGTGCGTTCCGAATGAAGCTTATCCTAACAGGCTCGCTCTTCCGCTTGAACGACCCGATTGGGTGTAGAGTTCGACTGTCTCATCAGATGACAATAAACTGCCCATTCCAGATCTGTCAGGGTGTGCACCCATTTCCACAGGCTCCCCTGACCATTGCCCTGTCTGCTCTAGGACCGTCTGGATATGCAGAGACGGGACTTGGGGGCGAATGCGCACCCTCTTCATCAAAGCTCCCCACCAATCGCGAATCCGTAAATAAAGTCTGCCTTGACCTGAGCTCACATACTTGATCCGTTGGGCCACATCGCGAAATTCTGGATCTCCGTTGCTGATCCAGCCATATACCTCAAGGCTTTCCGCCCAACGGCCCAAGAATTCCAATGTCCGCCCCAGTTGGTAGAGGATGTGGCGTTGTTCGACGGGCAAGACCATGGACGACGTGATAGCTCGTCGAAATGCCGCAACCGCTTCTTCATGCCGGCCAAGGGCTCTCAAACACAGGGCGATGGGCACATACGCTTTCCTTGCGTAACGGGCGTCTCTGGCGGCTGTTTGAAAATCATCGATCGCTGGATGGAACATGCGCAACTCCATGAGCATAAACCCACGTTCATAGAGTTCAGAGGAAGACATCTGTTGAGGCATGTGGGATCCTCGTACGTTGTAGCGCGCCACAGCAACTACGTAACTGTACCAGCAAGAACAGCGCCTTGACAGATTCTATCGCATGCTCATGATTTCAATAGCTTACTGCCATCAGCACGAAGCCGAGTGTGTGAAAATCACAACGGAGTGCAGTGATCAGCATACACTGGCTCCCGATCAATTTGCAGAACGAACGATACATCGGCAGAGGCTGGATCCGTCAAAAAAATGAAGATGTGGGAGAGTCGTAGGGGCCCGCAGCAATCCGTGCTGTCCATTCCTCGATGCGCAGCGCAGAACAGATGCTAGGCAGATCGCTGATCTTCGAAAGCACGTAGGAGATCGGACACGGAGAGAACTCCGATAATGGTCGCATCGGCGGTGACGGGTAAGTGCCGGATGCTCTGCTTCTTCATCATCGACATGGCATCGGCTACGGACTCGTCTTCCTCGATCGTGATGATCGACCGGCTCATGCAGCTGACGACCGTCGCCGTATTGGGATCGAGCCCTTTGGCCACCGCTCTGCGAGTGAGATCGGAATCGGTGATGATGCCGATATAGCGGGACCCGTCATCCACGATCAGCGAGCCGACCTTGTGCTTCTGAAACAATTGTCCGGCTTGTCTGATCGTGGCGTCTTTATGGATGCTCCGGACATCGTGTGACATATAGTCTTTGACGAGTGCCGTCTCGATCCCCTTCCCTTTCCTCGTCGTCTGCAGTCGTCGACGCAACTCGAGATCCGCGAGGCAGCTCTCCAACACCTGGCGGCGCTGCTGGAGGCTCTCACGCTCGACATTATGGGTTCCGCTTTCCTGGGCTTCTTCGGGTAAGAGGGCCGATTCTCCTGTTTTCGCATAGAAATACGACTCGGCCTCATCAGAGGCCGCGCCGAATACCTGACCGATCAGCTCTTCGGTCGCTTCATCGAAATCTTCAAGCGACACCGCTCCGCGCTTGCGCGAGAGAAACGGCTGGAATTTCACCAGCTGCTGCTTGAACCGCTCGACATACCGATCGAGAATGTCACTCCGCGTCAGTCCGGTACGTATCCGTTTCGGCATCGTTCCCTCCTCGGTTGTGAGGGCGAGCATACCTCACGCGCGCGTCGAGCTCAAGAGATCCATGAAGCGGCCAGGCTCCACACGTTCCCGCTTGATTTTTCCCCCCAAGACTCCGTATGTCCATCCCATCAAAATTCACTCGCTCATGCGCTCGATGCGAAACAAGTCAGACTCCATCCAATGCTTCTTTCTGGCTGCCCTGCTGCTCAGTGGCGCTGGGCCGGTCTATGCCGGGTGGGTGGCCGTGGAAAAACAATACCAACCAGCCGGCCTTGAGACCATCTACATCGATCCAGACCGGATTCAGCGAAAGGGACTACGGGCGACGCTCTGGCAGCTCACGAATCTCAAGTGGAACAGCACCACGCGCTTCTTGTCTCTGAAAATCCACAAAGAATTTGACTGTGATCGACCGCGCGTGCGGGTTCTCCAAGTGATCGAGTTTTCCCGGCAGATGGGCACCGGCCGGTCAAAGTCCGGCTACATTGAAAACGGCAACTGGCAGCCGATTGAAGAAGCCGATGCCAATCACGCGCTCTGGAAGGCGGCTTGCGGGAAACGCTGACCGTCGGCCCGTGCCTGTACGGCCCGTTCCCCGCTTGCCTTTGCTAGACGTCGTAATAGAGAAAAAACTCGTATGGGTGCGGACGCAGACGCATCGGATCGATCTCCTTGCTCCGCTTATAGCCGATCCAGGCCTCGATCAGATCCTCGGTAAACACCTCCCCCTTGAGCAGGAACTGATAATCCTTCTCCAAGCTGTTGAGCGCCTCATCGAGACTCCCGGGCATGGTGGGGATGCTCGCCGCCTCCTTCGGATCGAGATCGTAGAGGTCTTTTTCTGCCGGCTCGCCGGGATTGATCTTGTTCTGAATGCCGTCGAGCCCCGCCATGAGCATCGCGGAGAAGGCCAAATACGGATTGCAGGAGGGATCGGGAAACCGCACTTCGATCCGCTTGGCCTTTGGGCTCGGGGAATACATGGGAATGCGGATGCCGGCTGATCGGTTTCGGCTGGAATAGGCCAGCAGCACCGGCGCTTCGAACCCCGGCGTGATGCGCTTGTACGAATTCGTCGTCGGATTCGTAAACGCCGCCAGCGCCGGCGCATGTTTCAGAATGCCGCCGATATAATACAAACAGAGCTGCGAGATCCCGGCATAGTCTTTCCCGGCAAAGAGGGGTTTCCCATCCTTCCAGATGCTCTGGTGCGTATGCATTCCGGATCCGGCATCGCTGAAAAGCGGCTTCGGCATGAAGGTCACGGTTTTTCCATGCCGGCGCGCGACATTTTTGACGATGTACTTGTACAGCATCATCTTATCCGCGGTTCGCAAGAGAGAATCAAATCGGATGTCGATTTCGGCCTGACCGGCCGAGGCCGTCTCGTGATGATGCTTCTCCACCTCGATGCCGACTTTCTCCATCTCCAGCACCATTTCGCTGCGGATGTCTTGCTGGGTATCGGCCGGAGCCACCGGGAAATATCCTTGCTTATGGCGGATCTTGCCGCCCAGGTTGACCCCCTCTTGCCCCATGTTCCAGGCCCCTTCTTCCGAGTCCAGATAATAGAAGCCGCTGTGGCTGGTTTGGTCGTACCGGGCGTGATCGAAGATGAAAAACTCGGCTTCCGGACCCCAGAATGAGTTGTCGCCGATCTTGGTGCTCTGCAGATACTTCTCCGCCTTTTGGGCGATGAATCTCGGATCACGGTCGTAATTCTCGCGAGAAATCGGATCCACGACATTGCCGGTCAAGCTGAGTGTCGGGACTGCGGTGAAGGGGTCCAAGCAGGCGGTTGCCGGATCAGGCACCATCAACAAGTCACTGTTGTTGATGGCCTTCCAGCCGCGGATCGACGATCCATCAAGGCCGGATCCATCCTTGAACAAGTTCTCCGTCAGTTCGCTCACCGGGATCGTCATATGCTGCCACACGCCTGGCAAATCGACGAACTTCAGGTCCACCATCTGAACCCGGTGTTTCTTGGCGAACTCCAATACTTCGCGCACGTTCATACGTTTCCTCCTTTGAAAGATCCTCCGCGATGGTGTTCTACCGCTTGGACCTTGCCGTCACAGCGCGCTTTCCCCGGTTTCGCCCGTTCGAATGCGCACGACATCGGTCAACTCTCGCACGAAAATTTTTCCGTCTCCGATACTGCCGGTTTTGGCCGCGTTGGTGATGGCCTCGATCACTTGAGACACCTGGGTATCCGTCACTGCGACCTCTATTTTCACCTTGGGAACAAATTCGATCGTATACTCTTGGCCTCGATATGTTTCCTTATGGCCTTTCTGACGCCCAAACCCTTTGACTTCCGATACCGTCATCCCCTGGACACCGATTTCCAATAGGGCATCCTTGATCTCTTCTAGTTTGAACGGTTTGACGATGGCCTCAACCAGCTTCATGTCGATGCCCCTCCTTGCCCGAGCGGCTCAGCAGCCTCCGACGGCTCTTCGATGACTCCGTTGAGAAGCGGCGCCCAACCGACCGGGCAGCCATCATAGCCCATCCTTTCCTATCACTCAACGTGGAAATCGTGCAATTTCAACGAAATGGCTCGAATTCTTGTCGGCTTGCGCTCTGCGCATCACGTGAATACGGCAGGACGCCGTAGAAGCACGCATCCAAGCACTTCAAGCCTGTCCGGAATCATTAGATACAGGCTTGCGTGGCATCGGATGATCAGGAAAGAGAACCGGCGAGCTACTTCGGCTTGATCCGATAGCCGTTCGTAATCGGCATCCGCCGGTCCCTGCCCAACGCCCGGTGGGTGATCTTGACACCGAGGGGCGCCTGACGTCGCTTGAACTCGCTGCTGTCCACCATTCTGACCACGCGCGAGACCGTTGCGCGATCGAACCCCGCCTCGACGATATCGGCGAATGAGCGGTCGTCTTCGACATACGCCCGCAGAATGGGATCGAGCACAGCGTACGGGGGAAGGGAATCCTCATCCTTTTGATTCAGTCTCAACTCAGCGGTCGGCGGTCGGTCCAGAATGCGCACGGGAATCACCGGCGACGGATCGAGGGCATTGCGGAACCTCGCCAGGCCGTATACCATCGTCTTCGGCACATCCTTGATGACGGCGAACCCGCCGGCCATATCGCCGTACAGCGTCGAGTACCCCACGCTCATCTCGCTTTTGTTTCCCGTGGTCAATACCAGATGCCCGAACTTATTGGATAGGGCCATGAGGAGATTGCCGCGAATGCGAGCCTGGAGGTTTTCTTCGGTCGCGTCTTCTGCGCAATCGACAAATGAAGGCGCCAGCGACCGTCGATAGGCATCAAATGTCGGAGCAATCGGGATGGTCTGCAAGTCGATGCGGAGGCACCGTGCCAGTTCCACGACATCCTCTTCGCTTTCCCCCGAGGTGTACGGAGACGGCATGAAGATGCCGAGCACGTGTTCGGCGCCAATCGCATCCACCGCAATGGCCGCGGTCACTGCAGAATCGACGCCGCCGCTCACCCCAAGCACCACGCGGGTAAATCCATTCTTGCGGACATAATCCTTCACGGCCAGTACCAGGGCTCGGTACACCGCTTCGATCTCATCCGATTGCTCTGCTACTCTTGGCACGATTCGAGTCCGCTTCTTCTTGTTGATGGCGGTCCTCTTCACCACGAGACGATCGATGGCCGAAACGGTTTTTCGAATCCATGCCGATTTTCGTCCATGCGCCATACGCCCACGTGACCGGGCTTCCACGATCACATCAGCCACCAGCAGTTCTTCCTGAAACGCTTGGCCACGGGCAACCACCGTGCCGGATCGGTCCAGAATCACGCTGTTCCCTTCGAAAACCAGCTCGTCTTGACCGCCGACCATATTCGTATACGCGACAATGACTCCCTGTTCACGAGCGCTCGTCGCGAGCATCTGTTCCCTCGAATTACTGTTGCCGATATGAAAGGGAGAGGCATCGATCGTGACGATCACCTCGGCGCCGGCCGCTGCGTATACAGAGGCGGGCCCTTCCGGCGACCACATATCTTCGCAGATGGTCACCCCAATGGTCGTTCCGTTGACGAGAAGCATCGGGAGTCTCCATCCCGGGAGAAAATACCGGCTCTCATCGCAGACACCATAGTTGGGCAAATACCATTTACTGTAACTCCCGACTACCCTGCGATCGGCAATCAATGCGGCCGCATTGTAGAGCGGAGGTCGACCGGCTGAGCGAACCGACGGACGGAAGAAAGGTGGATCGCGTTGATCTCCTTGTCTTACGTACCCGACCACCGCAACGAATCCGTGACAGGCCTGGGCGATCTCGTTGAGAATCCGTACGTTCTCTGCGACAAACTGTGCTTTGAGAAGGAGATCTTCGGGAGGAGCGCCGGTAACGGCCAGTTCAGGGAACACGACTAGATCAGCGTTGACTTTCTTCGCTTCTCGGAGGCAGCTCTTGATACGGCGGAGGTTACCGGTTAGATCCCCGACAGTCGGGTTCATCTGTGCCATCGCGATGCGCAACGTCTGCATAGAACTCCGGGAACCTGCTTATCGCCGCTGTCCGATCGTGCGCGACACAGAAGAGCGGCTCATCTCGACTCCGCTCGAGGGGCAAGGGATCCGTACTTAGACATGACGCTGCGGGGACGCTCGTGAAACGGCATGCCACTGCTCAAACGTCTGTTTGTCGATCGGCCCTATCCGTACCTGTCCAATACATTCGGGCCACACCCCGATGACCTGCCCTCCCGACACCTTCTTATCATGCAACATGGCCTTCCATATTCGCTTCGAGGTCCACGGCGGCATACAATCACTCAACCCCGCTTCCTTTACCAAGCGCCGAATCGCTTCGACCACTGCACGAGAACAGATCTCCTGAAAACAGGCGAGTTCGGCTTCCTGTACCAATCCGATTCCCACCGCTTCTCCATGGACAAGGGACTGGTATCCCCCCAACGCTTCAAGGGCATGTCCGATGGTATGCCCATAGTTGAGGATTCGCCTGCGATCGGATTCTCGCTCATCCGCAGCCACGACCTCAGCCTTGATCTCACAGGAGCGCTTCACCACGGTCGCGACGATGCCCGGTGCTTGCCTCCGCAACGCCAGCATATGCCGCTGCAGATAAGCGAAGAAGGACTTGTCCGCAATGATTCCGTATTTGATGACCTCGGCCAGCCCGGCAACTACTTCCCGAGCAGGCAACGTATGAAGCGTCAACGGATCGATCCAGACAGCGCGCGGTTGATAAAACGACCCGATCAGATTCTTCCCGAGCCGATGGTCGACACCCGTCTTCCCTCCGACGCTGGAATCGACCTGTGCCACAATCGTCGTCGGCACCTGGAAATAAGAAATACCACGTTGGTAGATCGATGCGGCAAACCCGGTCATGTCGCCCACGACGCCTCCGCCGAGCGCCACGAGCATCGACGACCGCTCAAACCGATGACGCGCCAACACGTCGAGGATCTGCTCTACCGTTTTCAGCGTTTTCGACCGCTCTCCGGGAGTCAGAATGATCGGAATCGGTTCAATCCCGCACCGCTTAACCGCCTCCAGACTATTCTTGAGATAGTGCCGGGCGACGTGCCGATCCGTTACGATTCCAACCTTTCCTCCTACACCTTCCTCCTTCAATCTCCGACCAAGCCTCGCCAACAGTCCGGCCTGAATCACAATCTCGTAACTTCTTTCAGATAACGAAACGGGAACGGTGAAGAGCGCAGTCATTTCGTAGTCCTAGAGAGTCGATGGAGTGACGCGGCATTTCAGTTCATGCCGCGATCGCGCGCGAACATCCACGGGACGGGCATCGTATCACAGCCCAGGCAAGACTAAAAAGACGGTCATGTTCCGCGCGAGCGCTTAAATCCTGGATGGCGTGCCGCACTCTCTTCGGGATAAACGCAAGAGCCTGATGATGCTGAATCGCATCACCAGGCTCTTGGTGATCACGGAAGCGGAATAACCCTTAGGTCTTGATAATGGTCGGCGTGAGGAAGATCAGCAATTCTTGCTTTGAGACCGCCTCGGACTTGTTCTTGAACAACCACCCCAGCACCGGCATGCGAGACAAATAGGGGACGCCTTGAACATTGTTGTTTTGAGTATCAACAAAGACTCCACCGATCACCATGGTTTCGCCGTCTCGGACAACCACCTGTGTGGTCGCTTCTCGTCGATCGATGCTCGGCCCAGCCGGATTGCTCCGTGCTCCGACAGCATTTCGAGTCGCCCGCACACGAAGCATAATCCTCTTTCCGTCTTCCTTTGGATCGCGAGAGGTGATCTGGGGCGTGACATTCAACTCCAAGTTTGCATCGACAAACGTCGTTTGCGTACCCTGTAAGGATGTTGTCTGAAAGGGAATCGATTCGCCCTGTGAGATCTTCGCTTCGCGCTTATCCAATGTGGTGATCTTCGGCGCTGCGATGACCTTACTTAACCCGAGCAACTCTCCGGCTGAGAGCCGCATATCCAAGGCAAAGTCGCCACCGAGTTTCCCAAAGGTCCAGCCGATCGACGGGACAGCCGGCAATCCACCGACCTGAGCCGGCAGATTAACCAAAAAGCTTCGATCGATCGTGCTCCCCCCTGTCCCGGCTATTTGCCCAAATGGGCCGGTAATATTCGAGAGGGCAAAGAAATCCGTGGGGGTGCGATTGCCCGCTTGGAACCCCCACTGAATCCCCAAGCCTCTCGCATACACGGTATCGGCTTGGACGATGCGCGCTTCAATCTGAACCTGAGGGACCTCGAGATCAAGTCCGTCCACCAGCTGCTTGATGACGGCCAATTTGGATTCAGTATCTCGCACAACCAATGCGTTACTCCCCGCATTAAATTGCATGACGCCGCGTGGACTCAAGTTCTGCCGCAGTGTCATCATGAGCTCCTGAGCCACGATATGCCTGATATAAAAGACGCGGTCGACGAGTTCTTCCGCTTTGGTCTTGGATTCTCTAGCACGGGCTTCTTCATCCTGCTGCTTGCCTATATTTGCCAAGGAATCGATCCACACAATACTTCCTTGGCGAATCATGCCGAGCCCATTCATCTTCAACAGCATATCCAGGGCCTGGTCCCATGGCACACTGACCAGTTTCATGGTCACTTTCGATTTGACGCCTTCCCCAACGACCATGTTGAAGCCACTGACCTCGGCGATCAAACGAAGAATGTTGGTAATGTCGGCCTGCTGAAAGTCGAGCGAGATGCGCCGACCGACAAATCGTGTTTGCCCTACGATAATATCGTCGGATCGGTCGTCCTTGTCAGCCGGAGCACTTTCTCCAGCCATCTGGACACGCTGCACCTTGAACTGAGCCTGCGCGGGGCCGATGATTCGCATCGCCCTTTTGCCCACACGATTCGCCGGCTCGAACAACGTATTGCGGGCTTGAGTGCGAACTGAGCTGAGCTCCCCACCATCAATGTGCGCAGCGACAACAGCCGGCGTTCTCCGCTCGCTCGGCTTCAAGGTGATCAAGAGCTTATTATCCTCTCGAGTCAAAGAAAACACGGGGCGTTCGGACACATCGAACACCAGCCTGACCTTATCAGCATGGTGGCCTACCCTGATTTTTTTAAGCAAGTAATGGTCGGCTCGTACGACCGATCGCCTCAGGGTGGACGATACGGCAGGAATATCGACGATTAACCGGGATTCATCCAAGAAATTCGCCTCGGGAAATAGTTGGCCATCCCCGGCAACCACGACGGTCACCATATCGGTTTCGGGACGCACCTCGATGGCGGTCACGGCCTGTGCCAACAATCGCGTTGCGGCCATTTCTGTCTGCGTGGCATCACCTTGTTTTATCCTGCCGATCTCCTCGGCAACGGCGGGCCCCTGGGCACATATGGTCAGAGCAGTGAGCGACACCCCCAAGGCTCCGATGAAACATCCAGCAGTCAGGACATTACCCGCACGAGAAGATAGTGGTTTCATTCTGAGCCCTCTTTGGGATGTAGAAGCTTGACATGTTCTCGCTCCTGCTTCTTGCCATACACGTCAGTGAACCGTTCCTGGACAATGATGCCGCGCTCGGTCACGGCGCTGACCACTCCGTTGTTTTGCCCGATCCTCGTTCCCCGTCGAACGGTGTACCCATATCCGTCCGGGGTCTGGACCATTGCGGTATAACCATATGCCCCCCATACAATGGCAATGAGATTGAGCTCTGTCATGGTCACGCGTTGCAAAGGTGGAAGGGTTGTATCCGTCTTTCCCGGTTGAAGCTCCTGGATGATGGGAGCAAATGGATCTCGACGACCGGAAGGGTCATACCCACTCCCAACCACACCGTCAGGTAAGGAAAGCTGAGACGGCACGCGAATGTTCACCTCAGACGATGGCGCTTCTGTAGGTTGCGGAGCCGTTCTCTGGATTTCCGGCACAGCAGGTAACTTGAGCACATCTTGCCGCATCGGAACGATCATCCCAGGAACGGGGGAAGGCTCGGCCTGTGCGCCGAGGCTTCCTGAAAGGATGACGCACACCAGGCTGGCTCCAATGATCAGCGTAGATTCTCTAGGTTTCTTACTCATAACTATTTGCCAACTTGAGCCACTTTTGGAGCATTCGTCGAAGAAGATGCTCCGGAAGCGGGCTTTTCTTGAGGGGCAGCGTATGCCACCAGGTCAAACGTCGTTTGCGAGACAATTCGTCCTTGTTCAATCTTCGGCGATCCCATCTTAAGACCCGACACCGTAATTATCCGAGGGAGTTGATTAATCCGATCGAAGAACAGGGCAGCCGTGTGATAGGCCCCGGCAACCTCCACACTAACCGGCATCTTGATGAAGAGCTTCGAGGCGTCTTCCGCCTGAGCGCCTGGCTTCCACAGTCTGATGTCGAGTCCCAATCGCACCCCAAGGTCTGACACTTGCTTCAGCAACATGATCGCTTCTTCTTCCGGAGGGAGACGTTCCTTTTTCTTAGCCAATTCAATTTCAAGCTGCTTATTGGCGGCAACCAACTCATCGAGATGTTTCACTTTAATCGTAAGTGTTTGAATTTCACTCTCCAACCTGCCGTTTTCAGCATCGAGTGCCGTAATCGTTGCAGACTTCGGTTCTGCAATGTAGAAATAGAAACCGGCGATCATGCCGCCGACGAGCAGGAGCAAGAGCGCGGCCTTTTGCGAGGCTGGCACATTGCGAAGCGCATCAAGGTTGAGTTGTGGCAAGGCCATCGCTATCCCTTCAGACGAAACGCCAAACGAAACTGGTACAAATTAATTTTGTTTTCGACTGCTGCTTTACTTTCCTGCAGAGTGATGCCGGTGAAATAATCCGTCCGTCGTAGGTTATTCACGAAGTCGACCACGTCGTCGTTTGTTAAGGCTTTCCCTTCCAACTCAACAGTATCGGCTGCCACCCCCAGCCTTGTAAGCCATACTTTGAGCGGCTCTAAACTCTGACTCACGTGATCGAGAACTTTTACCGGCCCCATTCTGGATTGCTCAAGCTGATCGATGATCCGGTTCTTGTCCTCAAGAAGCTTTTTCCGTTGCTCAAAATCCTGTACCTGCTTGACCTGTTCCTTCAACTGAGCTACTTGCTTTTCTTTTGCTTGCTTTTCCTCCTGCCGAGCTTCCAGTTCGCTGTCCAACGCGGCCGAATACCACCAACACCCGGCCAGCGTGACCAGAATCACGCCGACGCCGAGCAGCCCCTGTGCGCGCACGTCATACTGAGGTTTGGACGGCCTGCCCTTTGGCCCGCCCGGGAGTAGGTTAATCCGAATCATCTATCCCCCACCGCTCTTAAGGCCAATCCGACACTGACGGCTGCCGATGGAGCCAAATCCGCAAGTAGGTTCGGGTCCATGTCACAGGCCGTCACATCGATTTCGGCGAATGGATCAGCCATTTCAATGGGCAGCTGCATCCGATCACCGAGCTGCTGGATCAGCCCTTTCGCTCGAGCCACACCACCACAGACGAGCACACGGCTGAGCTCCGCATTGGCGGTCGACGTCTTGAAATAGTCGACTGTCCGAGCGATCTCTGATGCCACTTCCGCATTCACGCTATCCATGACGCTGATGAATGATCGACCGTTCGAGTCACCGGCCCGGTCAGATTTCTTGCTCTCTTCAGCCTCTTCAAATGAGAGCCCTATCTCGCGTTGAATTGCCTCAGTGTACCGATTTCCTCCCAACGGGATATCTCGCGTAAACAACGACGATCCGGCACGGATAATGTTCACGTTCATTACGCTCGCGCCGAGATTCACCAACGCCGTCGTTTCCTCCTGTGCCATCGGATAATTAATCGCATGCATATTCTCAACCGCAAACGCATCGACATCCATGACCATGGGGACAAGTCCGGCAGCCTTCACCAACTCGGTCAGTTCATTAATCTTATCTTTCTTCGCGGCAACAAGAATCACTGACATATCCCCTTGCTGATCTTCCGACGCATCCAAAGACAAGACATGAAAGTCGATATTCACTTCGTTGATATCGAAGGGAATGTACTGCTCGGCCGCCAATTTCACCTGCCCCTCCAGCTCTTCGTCCGGCATCGGAGGCAGGCTGATCTTCTTCACGATAACAGCATGCCCTGAAATCGAGATGGCCACCTGCTTGTTCTTGACGTTGACTTCCTCAAACAATTCCTGAATCGCCGAAACGACACGCCCTTCATCCATAACCGTCCCGTCCACAATCACTTCCGGCTCAAGCGGTTTCACGCCGAACTTTTGCAGAAAGTACCGTCCCTTGCTTTCCTTGAGTTGAGCGACTTTGATCGCACTGGATCCGATATCGAGCCCCACCAACTGCCGGCGAGGGGTCAGCATCCCAACAATGTCGGTTTCGAAGAGCTTTTTGAATGAAGTCATCATGCGTTATCTGCCACCTTACACGACAGCCTTTCTGGCGCGAATAACTTTCGCGATTTCATCCACATTCTTTCTCGTATACAGCCTCCAGTTCCTCCAATCTCGAGCAGGTTCGGTAATGACGCCCTCCCGTTCCCATCGAAAGAGCGTCGCCTTGGAAATATCGAACAAGTCGCAGACTTGATAAGCCTTGAACCCTGCATTACTTGATGAATATTTAGGATTTTTCACGTGAGTATTTATACTAATTTTGATACCTTTCATTATTCACATGATTAAGTATAGTCAATATGCTCGACCTGTCAAGGAAGCGGCAAGGAAGCTACGAGCACGGCAGGAACACGGCGTGGTTAGTCAGAGGGCACGCTACGCTTTGTCGATATCTCGGTGCTTGAGGCAAACTTCATATCCCAGGGCGGCGAGGCTTTCTCTGAGACGTCCGGCAACCGCAACCGACCGATGCCGTCCGCCGGTACAGCCGATACCGATGGTCAGATAACTACGCCGCTCGCGCTGGAATAACGGCAAGAGAAACTTCAACAGATCTTCGAGATGCTGCATGAATGCTATGGCATCAGGGTCGGTCAGCACGAAGGCGCGGGCCAGCGGATCGTCGCCGGTAAGGGGTTTCAGTTCAGGCACGAAAAATGGGTTCTTGAGGAATCGCACGTCAAACAACAAATCGATATCGTACGGCACCCCGAACTTATACCCGAAGGTCATCAGTGAGATCGTCAGTCGTCGATCCGATGACTCCCGTCGAACCTGCTTGGCAAGCAATTCACCGAGCTCATGGACCGTCAGATCGGACGTGTCGATGATTCGATCGGCCCGGGATCGGAGTTCCGCCACACGCTCTTTTTCAAATCGAATTCCATCCAAGACCGGAAGATGAGGTAACAGTGGGTGAGGACGCCGAGACTCTGAAAAGCGCCTGATCAATACCTCCTCACGAGCCTCAAGAAAAAGCATATGAACGGCATGGCCTAGCGCTTTCACTCGCTCTAAGATCCCGACGAAGTCCGAAAAGAACGCGCGCTCTCTAATGTCAATTCCAAGCGCAACATTGGTAATTTCGTTTTGCTGTTGATTGCAGAGATCGACAAACGTCGGAAGCAGGGCCGGGGGAAGGTTATCGATGCAGAAATATCCGGCATCCTCAAAGGCTTTGAGGGCGTAGGTCTTACCAGAGCCGGACAAGCCACTAATAATGACGAGATTCAGCCGGGCCATGGGGTCGTATGTGCCTCGAACGGCATACCTGAAATATTCCTACGTGGAATTCACAGTCAGCCTCACGCGCGATTCAGCGATATGGAACGCGTATGCCGCGCCAGCGCATGGCGTGCGCCAAGGAGAGGGCACAGGGTCTCACGAGAAGCTTATACGGGAAACACGATCACAGTCCCTTCGGTTGGATCGGCTTATGATCGACAAGGCGCTCCTTCCATTTTCGAAACTGCGCATCGACACGATCGACAAGGGCATCAATAGTCGCATACATCTCAGTCGTCGATGTCTTGGCTTGCACTCGTTTGCCGCTGACCGCGCCGGTAACCTCGGCCTTGTGCTGTAGCTTCTCCACTCCCAGTACCACTTGCAGCGATCCGACCTTCAATCCGTATCGATCCAACCGACCGAATCGATTCTCGACATAACTTCTCAGCGCGGGTGTGATGTCCATGTGGCGCCCTGTAATTCGTAGCTTCATGCCCACCTCCCATTTGGATTCGGCCGGATGCAAAGCAACGGCAATCAAAAAAATCGCTTACGTTGACTGGCGGACGAGATATTCAGCTCGGCTCGATATTTCGCCACAGTCCTCCGCGCGATCAGTACTCCCTGTTTGTGAAGTCGGGCTGCAATTTCCTCGTCTTTCAACGGGCGTTTTGCATCTTCTTCAGCCACCATGATCTTAATCATATCCCGGACGGAAACGGAGGAATGCATGCCTGACGGCTCATCAGTTCGTTGAAGCCCTGCGTTGAAGAAAAACTTAAGCTCCAACATGCCTTGCTGGCAATACATGTATTTATTGGCCGTCACACGGCTTATCGTGGATTCATGCATCCCGATATCCTCAGCCACTTGCTTAAGCACCAAGGGCTTGAGATATTGGACACCATGGTCGAAAAATTGCTCCTGAAACTTGACGATGCTGGATACCACTTTCACGATGGTCCGATTGCGCTGCTCGATGCTTCGAATAATCCACTGAGCGGCCCGCAGCTTTTCATCCATATACGCTTTGGTTTCAGAGGTGCCGCTCTGTCCGGAAGAAATAAGCTGTTTATAATAAGGGCTGATCCTCATGCGCGGGAGTCCATCGTCGTTTAACAGCACCACCCACTCCCCTTCATTCTTGACCACAAAGACATCAGGCACAATCACATAGTTCTGGGTATTGGAGAACGGCCTTCCCGGTTTTGGCTCAAGTTCCCCGATAATTTTCGTGGCCTGAAAGACCTCCTCGACCGTGACATTCAAGGCCTTGGCGACCTTCGCATACTGTTTTTTTTCGAGATCTTTCAAATGGTGCGACACGATGTTTTCAATCACTGATCCCTTCAATGCTCCGGGTGGCGACCCAAGGGATCCAAAGAGATTTCGACCTAGATGTCCGAGTTGCAGCAGAAGGCATTCGGGAAGATCCCGTGCACCGACACCGGTCGGATCGAAGGTTTGAATGTCTTTAAGCACAGATTCGACTTCGGACTCGGCAAAATCACTCCCGGCCACCACCTCAGCCATGGAAATACGAAGATAGCCATCATCATCGAGATTGCCGATGATCAAGCGACCGAGTTCTTTTTCTCGATCACCGAGCCCTGACAAGGACAATTGCCAGAGGAGGTGTTCCTCAAGCGACGTCGCTTTTGCGACTGTTTGCTCGTACGACGGGAATTCATCTTGTGCCGAGGAATATTCCGACTCGCCGCTTCGGTGATCCCTGCCGAAATAGTCTTCCCACCCCGAAGCGGAAAACTCCTCCGGCGATCCTTGCTCTTCGCGTGTCTCCACCGCTACGTCCGACCGCTCCTGTCCGTCCACTGCAGGTTGATCTTCGACCTTTTCTTCGTTGACCAAGGACTCGGCTTCGTCGACATCGGATTGGATCTCATCCAACAAAGGGTTTTCCAAGAGATGTTGCGTGAGGCTCTGCTGAAGCTCCAGTCGAGACAACTGCAGCAGCTTAATCGCTTGCTGCAATTGAGGCGTCATGATGAGTTTTTGGCTGAGTTGTGGAACCAGGCGGAGTTTCATCGATGCCTACTGCTCCTCTATAGCTTGAACTGCTCCCCAAGATAAACGGCCCGAGCCGTCGGACTCTGCACAATAGCCTCAGGCGACCCCGCCTCTAAGATCAACCCTTCATTGATGATATAGGCACGATCAACGATTGAAAGCGTCTCCTGCACATTATGATCGGTAATCAATATGCCTATCCCTTTATGTTTCAGTCGCGTGATGATCTGCTGAATATCCGCGACGGCTATCGGATCGATCCCTGCAAACGGTTCATCCAACAGCATGAACGACGGTGTGGCCGCCAGCGCACGCGTGATTTCTAAGCGCCGACGTTCTCCTCCTGAGAGAGCATAGGCCATACTCTTTCGTATATGAATAAGATCTAACTCCTTGAGCAAAGCCTCCACCCGCTGACTGCGCTCTTTACGAGCATATCCTAGCATTTCAAGAATCGCCAAGACATTATGTTCAACCGAGAGTCGTCGGAAAACCGAGGACTCCTGGGGAAGGTAACCCATACCCCGCCGTGCGCGCTTATACATCGGCAAGTTGGTCACGGATTCTCCGATGAAGGTGATCTCTCCTTCATCCGGCGGACACAACCCAACCATCATGTCGAAGATTGTGGTCTTGCCTGCTCCATTCGGACCGAGAAGCCCGACCACCTCACCGGCATAGACTTCAACGGCGACGCCCTTGACGACTTTGCGCCCCCGAAAACTTTTGACCAATCCAGTTGCACGCAGACAATGCCCCTGACCTGCCGCAATGGGATCGACTCGGGCATCTGACTCGGCGGGAACCGTCGTGGTCATGGCTGGCTCGGCTCCTCGCCTTCGATGCGAACATGTGAACCGCCTTCCACCACACTCCGTTCTTCGGCCATGAAAATGGTAATTTGTTTGCCGCTGACACGCGTGCCCCTTTCCCACGCGACGGGATCGCCTGTCAACACGATCTTCTCTCCGTCAACGAAATACACGGCTTTGTGGCACGTGGCGTTGCCGTTCTCGTACTCGATCTTGACACGGTGGGGGTCTCCCGTCGCTTCGATACGTTGGATGGAGCGATTGGACATGGGTGACACCGGGCTGTGTTCTTTGCGAGCCGAGGAATTTCGAACGGATTCCTGGTGGTTCGCTCCGGTTTCCGATGGCAGCGAGATCTCGCGATTCCGCGATGTAAACAGCACAACCATCTTATCCGAGTGAACAATGAGCGGTCCGCGGGTCAGGACAACCGTATCTTCAAAAATAGCTTGGCTGTCTTGATTCCGTACGGTCATTTTCTTGGAGGTAATGGTGGTTGAAACACTCGAAGCCTCCGCACTCCTCGTCTGCTTGACAGATTCAGTTGAGGGAGCTGCCGACGTGGATCCGATACAGAGGGCACTAAGAAGAAGGAGCCAGATCCACATGCACATCCTGTAAAACCTCAAATTCTTCGGATTCCATTCGCCCGAGCAGTCCTTGTCCCTTCACTTCCAACCCATGCCCCACGATTCGGACAGGATCCTGAGTCCGAATTTCTCGTGTCTGGTCCGTCCAGACCAAGTGATTGGTATAAATCGTATAGCCGCTCGTCGTTTCCACAACAATGGGTGTTTGGTGATTTGCCAATCTGAAATTCTTAGTGGCGGTGTCCAGCGTTCCCTCATCCCCATGCACGATCACTTCATCTCCTCCCGTGCTGTAGAAGGTAAGAGCGACGTCACGCAATACCGCACGCTTCTCTTGTTCAAATAGTCGAGCCTGTTTCGCCTGCACCTGCCACTGAACCACATCCCCTTTCGATTGAGTAAAGACAAACTCCAGAATCTTGGCATCTGCTTGTTCAATCGACTCTGGCGGGATGGGGCGGCCATTCTGAGCCGAATCGCCGTTTCTGAAGAGAAGATAGCCGAGAAATGCCGCTAACAACACACTCAACGTGAGAAGAGCCCGTCTCGCTAGAAGCTCCCACATGCTCTAGAACTTTCCCCATGCCAAGTTCATCGCGACACCTGGCACGATCGTAGCATGCATAGCCCGGCAAGTAAACGTCCTCCAGGGAACTGGAAACAAAAAGACTCCCATGTGGTGACACATGGGAGTCTCCGGACTGAAAGCTCACTATGTATACGTGTGATAAAACTATGCCGAAGGTCCAGCTTCAGCGGGTGTTGACTGCGCAGAGCGCGCCTCTGATTTTTTCTTCGTGGCTGATTCCTGACGAGAAACCAATTCGATGGCCACCATTTCAGCGGCATCGCCGATCCGGCGGCGAGTTTTGACGATCCTGGTGTATCCTCCTGGTCGATCTTTGAATCGTGTCGCCACATCGCTGAACAACTTAGACACAACGGCCTTGCTGCGGATAAAGGCTAAGGCGCGCCGACGCGCAGGGAGCGTACCTTCCTTACCAAGAGTGATCATGCGGTCGGTAAACCCTCGTATCTCCTTAGCCTTGGCTCCTGTCGTCTCGATGCGCTCTTGGTCTAACAACGAGGTCACTAGATTTCGAAACAACGCGCCCCGATGCTTCGTCTGTCGTCCAAGTTGTCGTCCTTTTTTTCTATGTCGCACGGTAGTCCTCTTGTTTTGAAAGCATCATTCAGATTTCGGGCTTCCATTGTATGGGGAAGACGCCGCCTCGACCTTTATTCCTAACGAAAGCCCCATCTCAGTAAGAATTTCTTTAATCTCGTTGAGAGATTTTTTTCCGAAGTTCTTTGTCCTGAGCATCTCCCCTTCAGACTTTTGCACAAGATCGGCGATCGTTTTGATATTCGCGTTCTTCAGGCAATTAGCCGCGCGAACGGACAACTCCAACTCGTTCACGCTACGAGAGAGATTCTTGTTCACTTCCCGCTGAGAGTCCTCGGAGCCCACTTCGCTCTTTCCTTCGTTGCGCTCTTCTGGGTGGATGAAAATATCCAGATGTTCGCGCAAAATTCCGGCTCCGGTAGAGAGGGCGTCACGAGGGCTGATGGTGCCGTCTGTCCAGATTTCCATCGTCAGTTTGTCGTAGTCGGTCATACGGCCGACCCGGGCATTCTCAACATGGAAATTCACTCGCCTGATCGGAGAAAAGATGGAGTCGATGGCAATCACCCCGATCGGCAATCCTTCTTCTTTGTTCCGCTCGGCCGGCACATACCCGCGGCCATGTTTCACCGTCATCTCAATGTCCAGGGTGGCATCTTTGTCGAGAGTGGCAATATGCAAATCTGGGGTTAGAATCGTTACATCGCCATCGTGAAGAATGTCTATCCCCTTGGCTTCTCCGGGCCCCTTCTTTTTCAACCGTATGGTCTTCGGTTTATCTGTGTGGAGCGCCAGACGCAGACTCTTGATATTCAAAATGATTGCTGTGACATCTTCCGTCACACCAGAAATCGTCGAAAACTCGTGCACGACTCCCTCAATCTTCACGGTTGTAACCGCAGCCCCTGTGAGCGAGGACAACAAAATACGACGGAGGGCATTCCCGATCGTGGTGCCAAACCCCCGCTCAAATGCTTCCGTGGTGAACCGTCCAAACGTGGGAGAATGTGCATCCTTATCGACTTCCACCCGCATTGGGATCTGAAAGTCTTTCATCGCTTTAATCATGACCCACCCTCCATACCATCGAGTGACTAAGACATGAGCGGATAACGCCGATGTCCAAAGACCGCACCGCAGACCGGCGGACTATCGTGAATACAATTCCACGACCATCTGTTCATTAACTGGCAATGCGATCTGTTCCTTGGCCGGCAAGGTGCGCACCGTGCCTTTGAATGCGCCCTTGTCAAGCTCCAGCCAATCAGGAATACCTCGACTATCAACCGATTCCAAAGCCGCCTGAAACGCGGCCAAGTCACGACTCCGCTCGCGAATCTCGATCACATCTCCAGGCTTCACCAGCGCCCCAGCCACGGTGATCTTCTTGCCGTTGATCGTGAAATGACCATGGCTCACCATTTGGCGGGCTTGCTTGCGCGAAGCACCGAACCCCAAGCGATACGCGACATTGTCCAGGCGGCATTCCAGCAACCGCAACAGAGCATCGCCCGTGACGCCGGTCTGTCGTTCAGCGCGTTCGAAGACGCCACGGAATTGACATTCCTGAAGTCCATAGATGCGACGCAGTTTTTGTTTTTCCCGCAACTGGAGACTATAGTCAGAGGTTCGCTGTCGCCCCTGTCCATGTTGACCAGGCGGATAACTTCTGCGTTCGATCGCACATTTTTCCGTCATACAGCGCGTGCCTTTGAGAAAAAGCTTCTCCCCTTCTCGCCGACACAACCGACAGACTGGACCACGATACTTTGCCACTGCTTCCTCCTCGTTCTTCGTTAACCGTTATCCGTTACTCGGCCCTTCGATTCACGTGTAACGATTAACGTTTCACGTTCCCTAGACTCTCCTCCGCTTGGGAGGGCGACACCCATTATGTGGAATCGGCGTGACATCGCGAATCATATTGATTCGCAATCCGGCTCCTTGAAGTGAACGGATCGCGGACTCTCGACCGGAACCTGGTCCATTCACATAGACATCGACTTGCCGCATCCCGCTTTCCATGGCTTTTCGTGCCGCAGCCTCGCCGGCACGCTGAGCAGCAAAGGGGGTACTCTTACGAGATCCTTTGAACCCTTGATTGCCCGCGCTCGCCCATACCACCGTGTTTCCACTCATGTCGGTAATCGTCACAATCGTATTGTTGAATGACGCCTGAACATGGGCCACACCACTTTGAACAATTCGGCGTTCTTTCTTCTTTCCTTTTTTGATGCTCATACGAACAACTCCTCCGGCTGTTTCGGCAGACTAGGTACGTTAGGCGCCTTTGGTCGCCGTCGATCTCGGCTTGCTGCTGACGCCTGCCCGCCGCCCCTTACGCGTCCGAGCATTGGTCTTGGTTCGCTGCCCACGGACGGGCAGACCTTTGCGATGACGCAACCCTCGATAGGTCCCCGTATCAATCAGCCGCTTGATATTCAGCGACACTTCTTTGCGTAGATCGCCTTCGACCCGATAATCACGCTCGATGATTTCACGTAACTTGACGATCTTATCCTCGCTCAGATCGTTAATACGGATCGCGCCGTCAATCCCCGCTTCGTGGAGAATCTTCTGAGCCGACGTACGGCCGATTCCATAGATGTAGCTCAGTCCGATATCCGTTCGTTTATTCCGTGGCAAATCGATACCCGCAATACGTGCCATTCTTCCTCCGATATGAGCTCAGCACTAGAGTTTCAAGCGCATCACTGTTTGAGCCGGCTCCACCGGCTCCGGACTTGGCAGTGACTGTTTAAAACTTCCCATTATCTCCGCTGCTATCCCTGCCGCTGCTTATGACGTGGGTTTGTACATAAAATCCGCACAACACCACAACGACGCACAACCTTGCATTTGGCACAGATGGGCTTCACTGATGATTTGACCTTCATAACAATTCGCCACTCCCGTTACTTGAAGCGATAGGTAATTCGGCCCCTGGTCAAATCGTATGGTGACATTTCCACCGTGACCTTATCGCCGGGAAGGATGCGAATAAAATGCATCCGCATTTTCCCCGAGATGTGAGCCAGTAGAACATGGCCATTATCCAGCTTGACCCGAAACATGGCATTGGGAAGCGTTTCCGCCACCGAACCCTGGACCTCAATAATGTCTTCTTTCGCCACGTCCTTAGTGTTCTTTCCTATATAGCCTAAGCTAGGCCTTCTCTGATTGACTCAAAATACGAGGCGCCCCGCTCGGTTGGATGGCGATCGTATGCTCGAAGTGCGCAGATAGGCTCCCATCTACCGTGATTGCGGTCCACCGATCCTCCAGAACACGAACGGCACTCCGACCCATGTTCACCATTGGTTCGATCGCCAGGACCATACCTGGTTGCAATCGAGGCCCCTGACCCGGTTTCCCGTAGTTGGGAACTTGAGGCTCTTCATGCAGTTGCCGACCAATCCCATGCCCCACGAACTCGGTAACTACTGAAAAACCGGCAGACTCAACATGTTGTTGCACCGCATTCGAGATGTCCGTCAGTCGGTTGCCGACCACGGCCTGTTTGATCCCGAGATAAAGCGCCTCTTCTGTCACCCGAATCAACTTTGCCGTGTCCTCCAAGATCCGACCAACTGATACCGTGACCGCAGAATCCCCATAGAATCCGCCTACAATAGCACCAAGATCTAGTCCGATGATATCCCCCTCCTTCAACTTTCTCTTCGAAGGGATACCGTGTACGACTTGTTCGTTCACGGATGCACAGAGGGTTTTGGGGTAGTTCCGGTAGCCTTTGAATGCCGGAATCGCCCCCCTAGCCCGTATTGCCTCCTCGGCAATTCTATCCAGCTCTTCCGTGCTGATGCCCGGACAGACCGCTTTGGTTACAATCCCGAGCGCTTCTGCCACGACCCTTGACGCCTCCGCCATCACCGCAATTTCGGCGGGCGTCTTCAGAATGATCATGCCGTCTGAGGTACTGCAAGCGCTTTCAAGAGGTTGTGGTATACCGCTTCAACACCCTCGGCACCGTTCAGATGCGACAAGACCCGTCGTTTTTCATAAAAGTCGATTAGCGGCGCCGTCTGCTCTTCATACACACGGAGGCGCATCTCAATTGCTTCCCGCTGATCGTCACTTCGTTGAACCAACGCTTCCCCGCAGCGCTCGCAAAGAGTGCCGTTCTTCGAAGGGGCGAACTCAAGGTGATAGGTCGCCTGGCACTTGGGACAGCTGCGACGCCCACTCAGCCGTTTCACGATTTCCTCTCGAGAAACTCTGAAGTTGATGACTCGATCCAGTTGAAGGCTCCGATCGACGAGCACGTTCGAAAGCGCGTCCGCCTGAGGAACCGTCCTTGGAAACCCATCGAGAATAAACCCCTTGGCACATGAAGGGTCGCCCAGTTTCTCTCGCACAAGCCCTATCACGACTGAATCGGGAACTAATCTTCCCTGATCCATATGTTCCTTAGCTTCACGGCCCAGGGCTGACTGATTCCGAACCGCCTCCCTGAGCAGATCACCGGTCGAAATCTTTCGGATATGATAGTGGGCAGCAACCTTATCGGCCTGCGTGCCTTTCCCAACACCTGGAGCCCCGAGGAACACGAGCCGCATGATACTAGCCGCTTCTCCCGCGCAAGGGAGCCATGCCCTTGCCCAAGAACCCATCATAATTCCGCATCAACATATGAGATTCAATTTGCTGAGCTGTATCCAGCCCCACACCGATGACGATCAACAGGGAGGTGCCACCAAAATAAAATGGAACATTGAGCTTATAAATCAGAAGTTCCGGGATCACGCAGACGATAGCCAGATAGATAGCACCAGCAAATGTAATCTTCGTTAACACATTGTAGATATAGTCAGAGGTTCGTTGTCCAGGGCGAATGCCTGGAATAAAGCCTCCGTACTTCTTCATGTTGTCGGCCATATCAACGGGATTGAGGACGACTGCCGTATAGAAGAAGCAGAAAAAGAGGATTAAGCCCACATACATCAATGTGTACAGCAACGACCCCGGAGCCAGTTGATCCCCGATCGATTTCACCCATGGTGTTTCAAAAAATCCGGCTATGGTCGCGGGGAACGCAATGATCGAGGAGGCGAATATAGGAGGAATGACGCCGGCTGTATTAATTTTCAAGGGAATGTGCGTACTCTGCCCCCCATAGACCCTTCGCCCGATTACTCGCTTGGCATACTGCACGGGAATTTTCCGCCGCCCGCTTTCTAAAAAAACAATCGCGGCAACAACGCCGATCATTAGGAGCGCCAAGGCAATCAATAGGAAAGCATTGAGCTGGCCGATCTCGTATAAATTGTAGGTCTGCGCCACTGCCGCAGGAAGCCTGGCGACGATACCGGCAAAAATGATCAGCGAGATGCCATTACCAATGCCTCGTTCAGTGATCTGTTCACCGAGCCACATCAAGAAACCCGTGCCAGCCGTCAGGGTGATGACCGTCATCAGACGGAACCCCCACCCAGCATGAAGCACGAATGCGCCCTGATTCATTTGTTCGAGGCCGACCGCAATTCCGAATCCCTGAATCAGAGCAATGCCGATCGTCCCGAAACGGGTATACTGAATGATTTTTTTCCGTCCTCGCTCCCCCTCCTTGGCCAATTTCGTCAAGTGCGGGACGACGACCGTCAAGAGCTGAAGGATGATCGATGCGCTGATGTAGGGCATGATGCCCAGCGCAAAGATCGTCAAACGGGACAAGGACCCGCCTGAGAAAATATCGAGGAATCCCAGCAAGGCGCCGCCCTGTTTCTGTAAAAACTCGGAAAGGGCCTCACCGTTGATGCCAGGAGTTGGGATGTGAGACCCAACCCGGTACACTACAAGCATTCCGAGTGTAAAGAGCACACGAGTGCGCAACTCGGGGATCTTAAAGATATTCTGAAAACTGGTCAGGAGCCGTTCAAGCACCGCCGATAACCTCGACTCGCCCGCCGGCTGCCTTGATTTTCTCTTCAGCCGACTTACTGAATTTATGCGCCTGAACAACGAGCGCTTTTTTCAGCTCGCCATTGCCAAGAATTTTAATCGGCAGCTTTTTCCGCTTTACGAATCCGGCGTCAACCATGCCTTGCGGAGTAACTGTTTCGTTTCCCAGCCATCGCTCAAAACTCTTGATGTTGACGACCGCATATTCCTTACGGGTTGGGTTGGTAAATCCGAACTTTGGTAGCCGGCGTACCAACGGCATCTGTCCACCCTCGAAACCTGGGCGCTTACCGCCTCCAGATCGAGCCAGAAGTCCTTTATGTCCCTTGGTGGCCGTCTTCCCGTGACCGGATCCAGGCCCACGTCCTATACGTTTTCGTCGTTTCTTTGCTCCCTGTGCTGGAGCCAAATCATGGAGATTCATGGTTGTTCAACCTCAAGCAGATAACCTACTTTCTGAATGAGTCCTCGCACCTGAGGCGTGTCAGGATGGACAACCGTCTGTCGAATGCGGCGAAGACCTAGACCGCGCAACACAAGACGATGCCGTTGAGGTGTCCCAATGGGACTGCGTCGCAATGTCACACGCACGCTTTGAGTGCCGTGATCTGCAGTTCGCGATGTTTTTGATGAGCTCATTAAACCGCAGCCCTTTCTCGGCCGTCGGGGAAGGCTTGCCGGCGGAAGCGAAGCACGTCGTCCAAGTTTCGCAATTGACTGAGCCCGTCCAGCGTTGCGCGAACGGTATTGAAAGGGTTTCCACGGCCCAATGTTTTTGCGATGACATTATGCGCACCGACCAACTCCACGACGGCACGCACAGCCCCTCCTGCGATGATTCCGGTACCGTCGACAGCCGGCTTCAGCAACACATGCTCTGCGCCAAACAGACCATGCACCTCATGTGGAATAGTTCCGCCCTTCAGGGGAACGTGAACAAGGTGTTTCTTGGCTTGCTCGACGGCCTTTGAGATCGCGACAGGGACTTCAGCAGCTTTGCCCTTGCCGATCCCGACCCATCCGTGACCGTCGCCGACAACAACGAGCGCGCAAAAATTGAAGCGCTTTCCGCCTTTCACAACTTTTGCCACACGATTGATAAACACGACTTTATCCTTCAGGCTTAATTCATCGGGATTGACACGCACGCTCGTACCCCTCAGTCCTTAAGTTCCGTAAACAGTTGGCAAAAAACCACAGGCCGCTTTTGTTCGCCGGCCAGCCGACCTCACCTAAAACTGCAAGCCCCCTTCGCGCGATGCATCCGCAAGCGCCTTAATTCGCCCGTGATACATCCGGCCACCTCGGTCAAACACCACCGTCGTCACCTTAACGGCCTTAGCCCGATCGGCAATCAATTTCCCGACCGCCTTAGCCGCTTCGATTCCACCGGTCGATTTGATGGTCTTCCGTAGTGATTTGTCGAGCGATGACGCAGCCGCAAGCGTCGTACCTTGAAGATCATCGATGATCTGGGCGTAAATATGAGCGGCACTCCTAAATACATTCAGACGCGGACGCTCTGATGTCCCCGTAATGACACGCCTCACTCTACGGCGCCGTCGATCAAGCTGTCGAACTTTATCTGCAGCATTCATAGCCAGTTCCTATTTTCCTGTCTTGCCTTCTTTTTTACGCAAAACCTCGCCCGCGTAGCGTATACCCTTTTGCTTATAGACATCCGGAGGTTTGATGGCGCGCAGATCAGCCGCGACCTGCCCCACTAACCGCTTATCAACACCCTTGACATTGATGAGCGTCTGCTTGTCCACTTTTACATCGATACCGATCGGCACCTGGTAGATCACCGGGTTGATATATCCCACATTGAAACTGAGTGTCCGCCCCTGAACTTGAGCCTTGTAACCCACTCCGGTAATTTCCAGCGAACGTTCGTATCCCTTGGTGACGCCCTGGATCATATTGCTCAATTCCGCGCGAGTCAGCCCATGCAACGCCCGTAACTGACGATCGTCGCTCGAACGGCCGACAACGACTTGGCCATTACTGACGGCAACGTCCACCCCCTCCATCAGCGACCAATCCAGTTTCCCCAATGGGCCTTTGACTGACACGGTTGACCCGGCCACTTTAATTTCCACTCCACCCGGAATTGCGATCGGTTTTTTTCCAATGCGGGACATGATCTATTTACACCCTTCACTCGAAATCGAAATAAGTCATCCGCCTACCACACTGAACAGAGAAGCTCACCCCCAAGACGATTCTTACGGGATTCCTGATCGGTCATGATTCCTTTGGAGGTAGAAAGGATGGACACGCCGATTCCATTGCGAACCTTCCTAATATCCTGACTGCCGACATACACCCGTCGTCCCGGCTTACTCACGCGCTCCAGTCCGGTGATCATGGGTTGCCCCTCGCCCACATAGCGAAGACGCACGGTCAGAATGGGATGCCCGTCATGAGCTCCATCCTCGACTGCGTCAACATAGCCTTCCTTCATCAAAATCGCCAAAATGGCTCGCTTCAGCTTTGAAGTGGGAACCGTAACCGTCTCATGACGGCGCTGAGCCCCATTCTTTAAACGAACAAGAAGATCGCCGATTGGATCGGTAACCATGCTATATCCTTCTATCCTCCATTGGCAGTCACCGGCGTGAGAACACTCATTACCAGCTAGATTTTCGCACTCCAGGAATCTCTCCGCGCAGAGTCATCAGTCGAAAGCAAATACGGCACATGCGAAACCGTCGGAGAAACCCATGAACTCGCCCACAGACTCCACACCGATTATAACTACGCGTGGAGAACTTCTGCTTCGTTGCCGCTTTATTTCTTAGTGCCAATCTTGACACACGCACTCCTTCCGTTCAAACAGACACTCTCGCCCCAGGGTGCATTCACGCGCGGAATGGCATACCCAAATGCTTCAGAAGCGCCTTCCCTTCATCGTTCGTCTTGGCGGTGGTGACGACCGTGATATCCATCCCATGGATCGAAGCGACTTCATCATACTTAATCTCAGGGAAAATGAGCTGCTCCTTCAAACCAAGAGTATAGTTCCCTCGACCATCAAAGGCCTTTGGAGAAACACCGCGGAAATCTCGGATACGCGGAAGAGCCAAGGTCACCAGCCGATCGAAAAACTCATACATTCTCCGGCTACGGAGCGTCACCTTCGTGCCGATGGGCAATCCCTGCCTCAGCTTGAATCCTGCGATGGCTTTTTTAGCCCGTGTGACCACCGGCTTTTGACCGGTAATCAGCCCTAGCTCAGCCACCGCCCCCTCCAAAAGCTTCACGTTCTGAATCGCTGCGCCCATCCCTACGTTCAATACCACGCGTTCAAGCCGAGGAACCTGCATCACGTTTTTGTACCCAAACTCCTTCATGAGAGCCGGAACGACCTGCTGCTCATATTTATCGCGAAGTCGTGGACGAAACTTGGACTCTTCGCTTTCCTGGTCCAATGGGGCGACCGACGATTCTTTCTTCGAAGATTTTCGCTCAGACGGCTTACTCGATCGACTTTTTGTTTCCTTGGCCATTACGTAACCTATTCCACAGTCTCATTGGATTTCTTACTAAAGCGCACTCGTCTTCCATCTTCCAAAACCCGAATCCCTATGCGCGTAGGCTTCTGCGTGACCGGACACAAAAACATGACATTGGAAATCTGAAGAGGCGCCTCTCGCTCGAGGATCCCTCCCTGCTTAGCCTTCTGATTCGGTTTGGTGTGCCGCTTGATGATGTTCAGTTTCTCGACAACCACCTTTCCCGCCCCCAAATCAATAGACAAGACCTTTCCCCTCTTGCCGCGCTCCCGACCAGAAACCACGACGACCGTATCACCTTTTCGAATTCTGCTTTTTCGGAGTGATTCCACGATGCTCCTCGTTCCTTCTGATCTACAAAACCTCTGGCGCCAAAGAGATGATCTTCATGAATTTCTTCCAGCGGAGCTCGCGGGCAACGGGACCGAATATGCGCGTTCCAATCGGCTCGCCATCTTTATTGATCAAGACACAGGCGTTTCGATCAAACTTGATATAGGACCCATCTTCTCGGCGCACTTCCTTCGTCGTTCGAACAATGACGGCCCGGCTCACATCCCCCTTCTTCACACTGGCTTGCGGGATCGCCTCCTTGACGGCCACGACGACGATGTCGCCTAGCGATGCATAGCGCCGTCTGGTGCCCCCGAAAACATGAAAACACATGGCCTGTTTTGCCCCGGAATTATCGGCCACATCCATATATGTATAGTTCTGAATCATCGCTATATCCCTACACGCGGAAATGAACAGAGGACCATTAAGAAATCCCGTCTCTTACTTTTCTGGTTGACCCTTTTCCATAACTTGAACGACACGCCAGTTCTTTTCCTTGCTCAGCGGCCTGGTCTGCACCAGCTTGACCCGATCCCCGATCTTACACACACCACTTTCATCGTGGGCCTTCAGTCTCGTCACCCGCCGAAGAACTTTCTTATAGACAGGATGAATAACCGATCTTGAAACCACGACAACGACCGTCTTTTGCATCTTGTTACTGACGACGTCGCCATACCAATGACGACGCTTTACCACCTCAGCCATAGCGTCCTTTACTTTTTAGAGCCCTCTGCTCGGGCCTTCACTTGCTGGAGAATAGTTTTTACCCGTGCAATATCACGTTTCGTTTTCCGAATTTGCATGGGATTCTCAAGACGCCCGGAGCCGAACTGAAAGCGTAGATTGAACAGCTCTTGCACCAGCTGTTTTTCCTTATCTACCAGCTCATCAGCGCCTAGCTGCTGGAGCTCTTTGACCTCCAATGCCATAATCCCCTGCTCCTCTAAATTAGACCCTCAAGAACCTTGCCCAAACTCGCCACGAACGACCAACTTCGTGGCAATCGGCAACTTGTGCGACGCAAGACGAAATGCCTCTCGAGCAACCTCGGAAGTAACGCCGTCCATCTCATAAAGAATCCGGCCTGGCTTTACAACTGCCACCCAGTACTCAGGATTACCCTTTCCTTTACCCATTCGAGTCTCGGCGGGCTTTTTAGTGATCGGTTTATCGGGGAAAATACGCGTCCACACCTGTCCTCCCCGTTTCACGTATCGAGTAATGGCGATACGCGCGGCCTCAATCTGCCGGCTGGTCACCCATCCCGGCTCCAATGCCTTGAGACCAAACTCTCCCAGGGTAATCTGACCCCCACGATAGGCCTTCCCGGTCATCCGGCCTTTCTGCATCTTTCTGAATTTAACTTTCTTAGGCGCTAACACAGCTCGATCTCCTCACCCAAACCGTCGTTCTAAAGATGATTCGGCCTTGACAGGCTGAACAGGAAGCAACTCTCCTTTATAGATCCATGTCTTCACCCCGATCTGCCCCATCGTCGTGTGCGCTTCGGCGAATCCATAGTCTATTTCTGCACGGAGCGTGTGTAGCGGAACACGCCCCTCTCGATACCATTCCGTCCTGGCGATTTCAGCGCCGCCCAGGCGGCCGGCCACCATGATCTTGATACCTTGAGCTCCAAGCCTCAACGCGGACTGAACACTGCGCTTCATCGCCCGCCGAAAAGCTACCCGCTTCTCAAGTTGAGTTGCGACATTTTCGCTAACGAGCTGAGCGTCAAGCTCCGGCTTCTTAATTTCCTTGACCGTGATATAGACCTGCCCCCCGTACTGCTTTTCAAGATCGGCCTTGAGCTTATCAACCTCGGCGCCCTTGCGCCCGATGATAATACCAGGGCGGGCGGTATGAATAATGACCCTGGTCTGATCGCCGGAACGTTCAATTTCCACTCTCGACACACCGGCGTGATATAACCTCGCCTTGACCATCTTTCGGATCTTGACATCCTGATGGAGCAGCTTGGCGTAATCCTTCCCGGCATACCAACGAGAACTCCACGTGTAGTTGTAGCCCAGGCGATAACCTATTGGATGTGTTTTTTGACCCATGCGTTGTATGCCTCAATAGAGAGAAATGAGCTATTTCCCCTTGTCCTGAATTCCTGGCGCCGCCACGACGACGGTAATGTGACTCGTACGTTTTTGTATCGCATTGGCCCGACCCATCGACCTGGCACGCACGCGCTTATACGTTGGCCCGCAATTGACAAAAGCCCTGGAGATGATCATTGATTCGCTGTCACCCATCTCCTTCAGCTCGGCATTCGCCACAGCCGAGCGAACGAGCTTTTCAACCACGCGCGCGGCATGGCGAGGCGTGTGTTTCAAGATGGCCAGCGCCATCGGCACCTGCCTGCCACGAATCATATCGATTACCGGACGGGCCTTTCGAGGCGCAACACGAACAAATTTTAGAACCGCATGTGCTTCAGTCATCTTCTAAACCCTGTTCCGAGTTGGCCCCACGCAATCAATACATTGCGTGATGCTCAGTGATTGACGATGAGCCAACCGATCAACCTTTCTACTTAAGAGCGACAGCTTTTTCAGTCCTGGCCTGGCCATGCCCCTTGAAAAACCGAGTCGGCGCGAACTCACCAAGCTTATGACCGACCATGTTTTCGGTCACAAACACCGGAATGAACTTTTTCCCATTATGTACAGCGAACGTATGGCCGATCATATCGGGAACGACCGTCGACCGTCGCGACCAGGTCTTGATCAACTTACGATCTTTCGTCTCATTCATGTGCTCGACTTTCCTGAGAAGATGATCGTCGACAAACGCGCCTTTACTTACCGATCTAGGCATTGCGAACTCCTGACTTACGTCGAGCAATAATGAACTTATCCGTTTTTTTATTCTGCCTGGTCTTGTATCCCTTGGTCGGAAGTCCCCATGGAGACACCGGGTGCGGATTCCCCTGTCCGGATTTCCCCTCACCACCTCCGTGGGGATGGTCGACAGGGTTCATCACGACTCCTCGCACGTGCGGCCTCTTCCCTTTCCAGCGAGTCCGCCCGGCCTTGCCCACACTGACATTCTCATGATCGACGTTGCCAACTTGCCCGACCGTCGCCATGCAGGCCCCTAAGACTCTGCGCATTTCTCCGGACTTCAAACGCACTTGCACATAATCGCCGTCACGACCCATGACCTGCGCAAAACCACCGGCGCTTCGAATTAACTGACCTCCCTTGCCAACCTTCAGCTCAAGATTGTGGATGGTCGTGCCTAGGGGCATATTCACCAATGGAAGCGCATTACCTGGTCGAATTTCTGCCTGTGGCCCCGACTGGATTTCATCGTTCACGCTCAGTCCGACAGGAGCCAAGATATATCGCTTCTCCCCGTCCCGATACTTCAAGAGGGCGATTCTTGCCGATCGATTTGGGTCGTACTCGATCGCTTCAACCCGCGCGGAAATCCCAACTTTATCGCGTAAAAAATCAATCGTGCGATAAAGCCGTTTATGCCCTCCCCCACGAAAGCGGACGGTCGTCCGACCATCGTTGTTCCGCCCTCCGCTCCGGAGATGAAACGCAGTCAACGATTTCTCTGGCTTCTTTTTGGTTAACTCTTCCGTCACCACAGCCGTCATGCCACGACGACCAGGAGACGTAGGACGATAAGATCTCAGACCCATAAAATGATACTCCCACCTTCCGAACTGCACGAACGGACGAACCATTCGCCGCTAGGCGCTTTCGTACATCTCCAACTTTTCCCCTTCTCTAAGGGTCACCAATGCCTTCTTCCAATCGGAGCGTCTCCCAGTGAACCGTCCAAGACGCTTCACCTTACCTCGGACATTCATAACGTTGACCTTGTCAACCTTGACCTTTAACAGCGCCTCAACGGCCAGTCTGATTTGAATGCGATTCGCATCAGGATGAACGACGAAACCAACGGTATTCCTCGTTTCACGCAGCCCGGTAATCTTCTCCGTCAATAAAGGCCGAATCAAGACCCTGTGGCTATCAACTTTCATGACCACACCTCACTTACAGGACCAAGCTCTCGCTCGGCGATCATGATGACTTTGGCGCGAACAACATCGTACACGTTCAACTGATCAGCGCTGAGGACCTTTACCGCGTTTAAATTTCCGGCAGCCTTCAAGATTTCAGACTGTTCTTTTCCGACGATCACCAGCGCGTGATCACCTCCGGTGAATTGCTTTAACGCTTGCGCCAGCAACTTCGTCCTGGGCTGTTGCAGAGAAAGATCAGAAACGACAAACAATTGACTCTCCGCCACTTTCGCCGACAAGGCGCTCTGCAACGCGATTCGATACTTCTTCTTCGGCATCGAATAGGCGTAGCTTCTGGGCTTCGGTCCAAAAACGCTGCCCCCATGCCGCCAGACAGGAGATCGAAGAGACCCGGCTCTGGCGCGCCCCGTGTGCTTTTGCTTCCATGGCTTTTTCCCGGATCCACTCACTTCACCGCGCCGCAACGTAGAGGCCGTCCCCCTGCGCTCACAGGCGCGCTGCATAATGACAGCTTCATGGACCAACGCAACACGAGGCTCGCAGCCGAACACCTGCGGAGACAAATCGACTGTTCCAACCTTCTTTTTTTGCAAATCAACCAAATCGATAGTAGGCATACTAGCTCTTTTTCGACTTTCGCACGACAACGACACCATTGGCGGCTCCGGGAATCGCCCCACGGACGAACAGGAGATTTTCTTCAGATCGCGACTCAATGACTTTCAACCGCTGAACCGTGACACGCTCGGATCCCATATGGCCAGGCAATGTCTTCCCTTTCCACACGCGAGACGGAAACGAACTCGCCCCTATGGAACCAGGCGCCCGATGAAACATGGAGCCGTGAGATTCAGGACCACCCGCATAGTGATGACGTTTCACGACGCCCTGAAAACCCTTCCCCTTCGACACCCCGATGACATCAACCCAATCACCCTTCTGAAACATACCGACCGTTACCATCTGCCCAACGGTCGGCTCGCCGTCTTTTTTAAATTCACGCAGCACCCGACTGGGAGCGGCTTGGTTTTTCTTGAGATGCCCTAACTCCGGCTTCGACAACTTACTTTCCTTGACTTCGCCGAAAGAAAGCTGGACCGCCTCATATTGATCGCGCTCTTTCGTCTTTATCGCCACCACTCGGCACGGACCAGCCTGGATCACGGTTACCGGAGTCAACCGACTTTCATCGAACACTTGAGTCATTCCTAATTTTTTCCCAATCAGTCCATTCGTCATTGAGTCACCGCATAATCGAAAGAATAACCAAGACCATACCCAACGTGAGACTGAAGCGCCATCACAGCTTTATCTCCACATCCACCCCAGCCGCTAGATTCAGCTTCATCAATGAATCCATAGTCTCTGGCGTAGGCTCCATAATATCGAGCAACCGTTTATGGGTGCGCATTTCAAATTGCTCGCGAGACTTCTTGTCGGCGTGTGTCGACCGCTGGACAGTAATTTTCTCAATCCTGGTAGGAAGAGGAATCGGGCCCACCACCCTGGCTCCGCTGCGCCGAACAGTCTCAACAATTTCCATAACCGACTGATCCAGCACTCGATAGTCAAAGCCTCTTAATCTGATTCTGATCCGCTGATCGACTTTCACGTCATTCACTCCTAACCTGTCAAGCGAACAGTTCCAATCCTTACGCCAGAATTTCCGTGACGACGCCCGAGCCGACCGTCTTGCCGCCCTCGCGCACGGCAAACCGGAGCCCCTGCTCCATGGCGATCGGACTGATCAATTCCCCCGTCACACTGACATTGTCGCCCGGCATCACCATCTCCACGCCCGGATTGAGCGAGACCACCCCCGTCACGTCCGTGGTCCGGAAGTAGAACTGCGGCCGATACCCGTTGAAAAACGGGGTGTGCCGCCCGCCCTCCTCCTTCGTCAACACATAGATCTCCGCCTTGAACTTCGTATGCGGCGTGATGCTCTTCGTCTTACACAACACCATCCCGCGCTCCACGTCTTCCTTCTTCGTGCCCCGCAACAGAACCCCGATGTTGTCCCCCGCCTGCCCTTCATCCAACACCTTGCGGAACATTTCCACGCCGGTCACGATGGTGGTCTGCGTCGGCCGCAATCCCACGATCTCGATCTCGTCCCCCACCTTCACGATGCCGCGCTCCGCCCGCCCCGTCACCACCGTCCCGCGCCCGCTGATGGTAAACACGTCTTCGATCGGCATGAGAAACGGCTTGTCGATCGGCCGCTGCGGGGTCGGAATGTACGTATCCACCGCCTCCAACAGCTTCAAAATGGACGGCACGCCCAAGTCCCCCGGATCCGCCTCCATCGCCTTCAACGCGCTGCCATGGATGATCGGCGTCTTCTCCCCCGGAAACCCATATTTCGTGAGCAACTCCCGCACTTCCAACTCCACCAACTCCAGCAATTCCTTGTCATCCACCTTGTCGGCCTTGTTCAAGAACACGACGATGTAGGGCACGCCCACCTGGCGCGCCAACAGAATGTGCTCGCGGGTCTGCGGCATCGGCCCGTCCGCCGCGCTAACCACCAGAATCGCGCCATCCATCTGCGCCGCCCCGGTGATCATGTTCTTCACGTAGTCGGCATGGCCCGGGCAATCGACGTGCGCATAATGCCGGTTGGCCGTCTCATACTCCACGTGGCTGATGGCGATAGTCATGATCTTCGTCGCATCCCGGCGCCCCTGACTCTCGCTCGCCTTCGCCACTTCGTCGTAGCTGATGAACTTCGCCATCCCCTTGTCCGCGCAGACTTTCGTCAACGCCGCCGTCAACGTCGTCTTCCCATGGTCCACGTGCCCGATCGTCCCAATGTTCACGTGCGGCTTCTTCCGCTCGTATTTCGCCTTCGCCATAACCCACTCCTTCCCCTGATTCAGCAACCGCTATTTCTTGATGATGGCTTCCGCAATATTCCTCGGTACTTGGTCGTACCGGTCGAACTCCATACTATACGTGGCGCGCCCCTGTGTTCGAGACCGAAGATCCGTCGCATACCCGAACATCTCCATCAAGGGCACGGCAGCTTCAATCGCCTGCGCGCCGGCGCGAACCTTCATTCCCTGCACTTTGCCCCGTCGTCCATTCAAATTGCCGATAACGTCCCCCATGAAGTCTTGAGGAACCAGGACTTCAACTTTCATGATCGGCTCAAGCAAAACAGGATCGGCTTTCTTACAGGCATCAGCAAAGCCCATCGAAGCCGCGATTTTAAATGCCATTTCATTCGAGTCAACATCGTGATAGGACCCATCGATCACGGTTACCTTCACGTCTCGCAAAGGATAGCCGGCAACGACTCCCGTCTCCATCCGCTCTCGAACACCCTTTTCAATGGCCGGAATGTACTCCCTAGGAACCGCGCCGCCCACCACCTTATTGATAAACTCCAACCCCTTGCCCGGCTCAGACGGTTCGACCGTTAAAACAACGTGGCCATACTGCCCACGACCACCGGTTTGCTTGATGTATTTAGATTCAGCTTCAGCTTTCCGTCGAATCGTTTCCCTAAACGCTACTTCCGGTTTTCCGACGTTCGCTTCGACCTTAAACTCCCGCAGCATGCGATCCACGATAATTTCAAGATGGAGCTCTCCCATCCCAGCAATGATCGTCTGCGCGGTTTCCTCGTCCGTCCGCACACGAAACGACGGATCTTCCTGCGCCAGCTTCTGAAGGGCAAAGCCCATCTTCTCCTGATCCTGCTTGGTTTTTGGCTCAATCGCCATCGCGATGACCGGCTCAGGAAACTTCATAACCTCAAGCAGCACCGGTCGCTTCTCATCCGCCAAGGTATCTCCGGTGGTCGCCCCCTTGAGTCCTACGGCCGCGACGATGTCCCCGGCATACACCTCATCGATTTCTTCTCGCTTATTGGCATGCATCTTCAGGAGGCGTCCGATCCGATCCTTCGCCCCCTTCGTTACATTCAAGACAGGCGTGCCCGTCTTCAGCGTCCCGGAATAGACTCGAAAATATGTCAACTGACCAGCGAAGGGATCGGACATGATCTTGAACGCTAATGCCGAAAACGGCTCACTATCATCGGCCTTCCTCAGCACTTCCTTGCCGGTATTCGGCTCGATACCCAACACAGGAGGAATATCGAGCGGTGAGGGCAAATAGTCGACGACCCCATCCAACAACTGCTGCACGCCCTTGTTCTTAAAAGCTGACCCACAGAGGACGGGAGTAATTTTCATTGAAATAGTCCCGGCTCTGATCGCGCGCATGACTTCTTCTTCAGTCAATGGGTGACCATTCAAGTACTTTTCCATGACCTGATCATCGAATTCCGCGACTGCGTCGAGCATCTTCTCCCGGTACTCTTTCGCTTGAGCAAGAAGGTCAGCAGGAATTTCATCGACTTTATACTTTGCGCCGAGCGTCTCATCCTCGTAAAAGTAGCCCTTCATGCTGACCAAATCGATGGATCCCTTGAATTCAGCTTCACGTCCGATCGGAATCTGAATGGGAACGGGCTTTGCTCCGAGCCGGTCGATAATAGATTGGACGCTGCCGTAAAAGTCAGCCCCAACCCGGTCCATCTTATTCATAAAGGCGATACGCGGAACATGATACTTATCAGCCTGTCGCCAAACCGTTTCAGACTGCGGCTCCACACCCTGCACCGAATCGAATGCCGCGACCGCCCCATCGAGCACTCTCAGCGAGCGCTCCACCTCAATCGTAAAATCCACATGCCCCGGCGTATCGATAATATTGATGCGGCAGTCCCTCCAGAAACAGGTCGTGGCGGCTGCCGTGATGGTGATGCCACGCTCCCGCTCCTGTTCCATCCAATCCATCGTGGCCGCGCCCTCATGCACCTCGCCCAACTTATGCGTCATACCCGTATAGTAGAGAATCCGCTCCGTGGTCGTAGTCTTACCGGCATCAATATGAGCCATGATGCCGATATTTCTCGTATGCTCTAGCGATGTCTGACGAGCCACTTCAACCCCTCTAAAAACACCTGTGCCGCAGATTAAGCCGCATCACGCTACTGCGAATGAAGAGTACCCGGATCTGCGAATCGCAGTACGGCTCAACTGCAGCACAGAATGACGCTACCAGCGATAATGAGCGAACGCCTTATTAGCCTCCGCCATCCGATGCACATCCTCGCGCTTCTTGACCGCAGCCCCAGTATTATTCGACGCATCCAACAACTCAGCCGCAAGCTTCTCGCGCATACTCTTCCCACCGCGCGTACGGGCAAACTGCGACAACCATCGAAGCGCCAACGACACGCGACGCGCCGGCCTAATTTCGACCGGAACCTGATAGGAGGCACCCCCCACCCGACGAGACTTAACTTCGACGATCGGCTTCACGTTATCCACAGCCGCCTTAAATACTTTCAGCGGATCACTGCCGGTTTTTTCCTGAATAAAATCAAATGCGCCATAACATATCCGCTCTGTCGTGCTCTTCTTCCCGCTGCTCATCAGCGCATTGATAAATTTCCCGACCAACTTATCCCTATACCGCACGTCGGGGAGCACTTCTCGTTGACCTAAAAACCTACTGCGTGGCATATCAACCTATCCAATCCGTGTGATGTTTTTTCAAACCAATGAGATCTACTTAGGCCGCTTCGCTCCGTATTTCGAACGACTCTGCTTTCGGCCGGTCACACCCACCGCATCCAAGGCACCGCGAACCAAGTGGTAGCGAACGCCCGGCAAGTCCTTAACACGACCTCCACGCACGAGCACGATCGAGTGTTCCTGAAGATTGTGTCCTACCCCTGGGATGTAGGTCGTCACTTCCATGCCGTTCGTGAGACGCACACGGGCGACTTTCCGCAATGCCGAGTTCGGCTTCTTCGGCGTCGTTGTATACACACGAAGACACACGCCCCTCTTCTGCGGACAAGACTTCAGAGCAGGGCTCTTCGTCTTTGCCTTTACGAAGATTCTCCCTTTTCGAACCAGCTGATTGATCGTCGGCATCGCGTTCGAACCCTTTCAAAAAGAACAAGCACCAACCGTCAAGTGCAAAGCCGCCGGATTATAGTGACGTAGGCGCTTACTGTCAAGTAGGCAGTATCTATTGTTTACTAAGACCGAGCACCTTCTCCTGAAACCGCCGGAACGGGAGCGCCGGACGGCAGAGCCGGCGCAACACCTACGGGAATCACCTCAGGCTTTTCACTGATGACGAACGTATCACGGTACGTTTCGAATCCTGATCCCGCCGGAATCAAGCGACCCACAATGACGTTTTCCTTCAAGCCCAACAAATTATCCTCGCGTCCGTTGATCGCTGCTTCAGTGAGCACGCGCGTTGTTTCCTGGAACGATGCCGCGGAAATAAAACTGTCCGTTGTGAGCGCGGCCTTCGTAATTCCAAGCAGGACGGGCTTGCCCAACGCCGGCTTCCCATCGTTGGCGAGCACGCGTTCGTTTTCTTTCTCAAAGAGGCTCTTGCTGACTTGACTGCCCGGCAAAAACTGGGTATCCCCGGGATCTTCGACTCGCACCTTGCGCAACATTTGCCGCACGATGATCTCGATGTGCTTGTCGTTGATCGACACGCCTTGCAATCTATACACATCCTGAACCTCATCCACGAGGTACTTCTGCAATTCATTCGGACCCAGCACATCGAGGATGTCATGCGGGTTCGCCGATCCGTCCATCAACGGCTCACCCGCACGCACCCAGTCACCTTCATGAACGTTGACGTGTTTGCCTTTGGGAATGAAGTATTCCTTCACATCGCCCATTTTGTTGTCGACAAGAACTTTGCGCTGGCCTTTCACGAAACCGCCGTAGGAGACTTCTCCGTCGATCTCGGTAATGACCGCCTGTTCCTTCGGCTTCCTCGCTTCAAAAAGCTCTACGACGCGCGGAAGACCTCCCGTAATATCCTTGGTCTTCGTCGTCTCACGGGGAATCTTCGCCAACACGTCACCCGGATGCACCGTGGCTCCTTTTTCGACGAAGATATGAGCGCCGACCGGCAATAAATATCTAGCCACCGCACTGGATCCGCCGGTCACCTTGGCGGTTTTTCCGCCTTCGTCTTTAATGGACACGCGAGGTCGAAGTGTCTGACCCGCATGTTCAATGATAACCTTGCGCGACAAACCGGTCACTTCATCGAATTCGTCCTTCATCGTGACGCCTTCGACGATATCCCCATAGGCCACTCTTCCACCCACCTCCGTCAAAATGGTCAGAGAGTAGGGATCCCACTCGACCAATTTCTGGCCGGCAGCCACCGGATCGCCGTCTTTGATCTTGATCTTGGCTCCATATACCACCGGGTATTTCTCACGCTCTCGTCCGCTGTCGTCGATGATCGCAATCTTCGTGTTGCGATTCATCACGACCCATTCCCCGTCTTTATTGCGTACCGCAATACCACCATTGTGAATATCGGCGTTCTTTTTGGCGTCGAAACTCATGAACTTGATTCGGCCGGCATGTTTCGCCTCAAGCACCGTCTGCTCGACGACCTTGCTGGCCGTACCGCCGATGTGAAAGGTCCGCATCGTCAGCTGCGTGCCAGGCTCGCCGATTGATTGCGCCGCGATGACACCGACCGGCTCGCCTTTTTCCACCAGACGCCCTCGCGCCAGGTCTCGACCGTAACAGGCGCGACAAACGCCACGCGGAGACTGACAGGTCAGCACGGACCGAATCTTCACCCGGTCGACCCCGGCCTCAACGATCGACTTCGTCAACTCTTCATGGATTTCTTCGTTCCAAGAGACAATGATTTCCCCGGTGACGGGATCGCGAATATCCTCTGCCGCCAAACGACCGAGAACGCGCTCCTCCAACGGCTGGATGATTTCGCCGCCTTCGACCAACGCGCTGACGATAATGCCGTCGCGCGTGCCGCAATCGATCTCATTAATAATGACGTCTTGGGCGATATCGACCAAGCGACGAGTGAGATAGCCTGAATTGGCGGTCTTCAACGCCGTGTCGGCAAGACCTTTACGAGCTCCGTGAGTGGAGATGAAGTACTGCAACACCGTCAGCCCTTCACGGAAGTTCGCGGTGATCGGTGTCTCAATGATTTCGCCGGACGGCTTGGCCATCAATCCACGCATACCACCCAACTGCCGAATCTGCTGTGAGCTGCCACGCGCGCCGGAGTCGGCCATCATGAAGATCGGGTTGAACGATTCGGCTTTCGCCGGATCGCCGCCTGCGCCAAGCTCCTTCATCATCTCGTTGGCCACCTGCTCGGTGACGTGCGCCCAAATGTCGATCACCTTGTTGTATCGTTCACCGTTTGTGATCAATCCCTCGGAATACTGCTTCTCGATCTCGTTCACCTCGCGCTGCGCTTTCCCGATAAAGTCTTCTTTCTTACTCGGGATATGCATGTTATCGACGCAGATCGACAAGCCGGCTCGCGTCGCATTGGCAAAACCGAGGTCCTTGATCTTATCCAGAAACTCGACCGTATCTCTATGACCGGTCTGCCGATACACGGCATCGATGAGTTTCGTCATCTCCTTTTTGGTCATGAGCTTGTTCGCATTCGCGAACGGCAAACCTTGCGGGAGGATTTCCGACAGCAAGACACGGCCGACAGTGGTCTGCACCAGCGAACCCTCGAGCCGCACCTTGATACGCGCATGCTCTTCGACCTCTCTCGCATCAAAAGCAATCCGAACTTCCTCGGAGGACCCGAACACCTTCCCCTCACCCTTTGCGCCCAGTCGCTCTTTCGTCAGCCAGTAACAGCCCAGCACCATGTCCTGCGACGGCACCGCAATCGGCTTACCGTTGGCCGGGGAGAGAATGTTATTGATGGACATCATGAGGACTCGCGCTTCAACCTGCGCTTCAACGGACAGCGGAACGTGCACCGCCATCTGATCCCCATCGAAGTCCGCGTTGAAGGCCGCGCAGACGAGCGGATGCAACCTGATCGCCTTGCCCTCGACCAACACGGGATCGAATGCCTGAATGCCCAATCGATGGAGCGTGGGGGCGCGATTCAGCAAGACCGGATGCTCTCGGATGACCTCATCGAGAACATCCCACACCTCCGGCCGTTCCTTCTCGACCAACCGCTTCGCGCTCTTGATGGTAGTCGCCGCGCCTCTGGCTTCCAGCTTATGGAAGATGAACGGCTTGAACAATTCCAGCGCCATTTTCTTCGGCAGCCCGCACTGATGGAGGCGCAACTCCGGACCGACGACGATCACGGTACGTCCGGAATAATCGACGCGCTTACCGAGGAGATTCTGACGGAACCGCCCTTGTTTTCCCTTCAGCATGTCGCTCAAGGATTTCAGCGGGCGCTTGTTTGGACCACGAATCGCGCGTCCTCGTCGACCGTTGTCGAACAGCGCATCCACCGCCTCTTGCAGCATCCGCATCTCGTTCCTGATGATGACACCGGGCGCCTTCAGCTCCATCAATCGTTTCAACCGATTATTTCGATTGATCACACGACGGTAAAGGTCGTTCAGATCGGATGTGGCAAATCGGCCTCCATCAAGCGGAACGAGAGGACGCAATTCAGGCGGAAGGACCGGAATGACATCCATAATCATCCATTCCGGTTTATTCCCGGACTTCCGAAACGCCTCCAGCACTTTTAAGCGCTTGGCGTACTTCTTCTTCATCGCTGCCGATGTCGACGCTTTTGCTTTGACTTGCAGTTCGTCCCACAGCGCGTTGATATCGATTTTCCTGAGCAAGTCACGGATGGCCTCCGCGCCGATTCCGACCTTGAACCCGCTCGAACCGAATTCGGAGACGAGGGTGCGCAGCTTATCCTCCGGCACCAATTCCTTTTCCGCCAGGTCGGTTGAGCCCGGATCTACACACACATAACTTTCAAAATAGAGAATTTTCTCGAGCTGCTTGAGGCTCATGTCCAACAACGTTCCGATCCGACTCGGGACACCCTTCAGAAACCAAATATGGGCGACCGGCGCAGCCAGCTCGATATGCCCC
This sequence comes from Candidatus Nitrospira nitrificans, assembly GCF_001458775.1. Classification (NCBI taxonomy): domain Bacteria; kingdom Pseudomonadati; phylum Nitrospirota; class Nitrospiria; order Nitrospirales; family Nitrospiraceae; genus Nitrospira; species Candidatus Nitrospira nitrificans. The sequence continues at coordinate 8,139 of NZ_CZPZ01000002.1, read as the reverse complement.
ATCCGTTCTCGTCGAACCTTCGATTGAATCACCTCGACGCCGCACTTATCGCACACGATTCCTCGGTGCTTCATGCGCTTGTACTTCCCGCAGTTGCACTCCCAGTCCTTGGTAGGACCGAAGATCTTGGCACAAAACAGCCCGTCCTTTTCCGGCTTGAACGACCGATAGTTGATCGTTTCCGGTTTTTTGACTTCGCCGTACGACCAGGATCGGATTTTCTCCGGCGATGCGATACGAATCCGCATGGCATCGAACGACACCGAATCCCGTTGCTTTTCAAACAATGTATATACGCCTTCCAAGGTAGTGACCTCCTCCGATACCGGCTTTCAGCCGGCACACAAGCGGTTAGTCTTGCGTCTTGACCAGCTCCACATCGAGTCCCAAGCTCTGCAGCTCCTTGACCAACACATTGAACGACTCAGGCAATCCGGGCTCGAGGAACGGCTCCCCTTTGACGATCGCCTCATACATGCGCGACCGCCCCGGCACATCGTCTGACTTGACGGTCAGGAACTCTTGAAGCGTCGATGCCGCCCCATAAGCCTGCAACGCCCAGACTTCCATTTCACCCAACCGCTGCCCACCAAATTGCGCCTTGCCGCCGAGAGGCTGCTGAGTCACAAGCGAATAGGGACCGATCGACCGTGCGTGAATCTTGTCGTCTACCAAATGGTGAAGCTTCAGCACGTACATATAGCCGACCGTGACCGGACTGCTGAACGGCTCGCCCGTCTTGCCGTCGATGAGTTGCGATTGGCCGCTCACCGGCAGTTTGGCCTTTTTCAGCAGGTCCTTGATTTCCTTCTCCGAGGCGCCATCGAATACGGGACTGGCCACTTGGATGCCCAAAGCCTTGGCCGCCCATCCAAGGTGGGTCTCGAGAATTTGTCCAACGTTCATACGGGATGGCACGCCCAGAGGATTCAGCACGATTTCCACCGGAGTCCCATCAGGCAGATACGGCATATCTTCTTCCGGAAGGACCCGCGACACGACACCCTTATTACCGTGTCGGCCGGCCATTTTGTCTCCGACTTGGATCTTGCGCTTCATCGCGATGTAGACTTTGACGAGCTTGATGACACCGGGCGGCAGTTCATCACCTCGTTTTAAGCGCCCCACCTTTTCATCGTACAGCGTCTGGAGGATTTCAATCTGCTCTTTCGCCCGCCGCTCGACATCTTCCAGTTCTTTTTGCTCATCGGGATCGCTCAGGATGATATGGCGCACCGTATCGTCCGGCAATCGCTTGAGAATCTCCGCCGTCAGCTTGCCCTTTTTCTTCAAGATGACGTCACCGCTCTCGGGATCCATCAGATCGCGGCCGACCACCTTGCCGAGCAGTAGCTTGCGAATCTTCTTGGTCTTTTCTTCCTCGATGATCCGCAGCTCTTCGTGGTGATCACGCTGCAACTTCATCTGATCGTCGGTCTCGATGCTCTTCGACCGTTCGTCCTTGTCCAGTCCTTTACGCGAGAAGATCTTGACATCGACGACGATACCTTCCACGCCCGGAGGCACGGTCAACGACGTATCTTTCACATCGCCGGCCTTCTCACCGAAGATCGCGCGGAGCAGTTTTTCTTCAGGGGTCAGCTGGGTTTCGCCTTTGGGCGTCACCTTTCCCACCAAAATATCGCCTGGCTTGACCTCGGCGCCGATACGGATGATCCCGCTCTCGTCCAAATTTCTCAGCGCCTCTTCTCCGACATTGGGAATGTCTCGCGTGACATCTTCTTTTCCCAGCTTGGTATCCCGAGCTTCCACCTCGAACTCTTCGATGTGGATCGAGGTAAAGGCGTCCTCGCGGACCAATTTCTCACTGAGCAATATGGCGTCCTCGAAGTTGTACCCGCCCCACGGCATGAACGCGACCAGGATGTTTTTGCCCAGCGCGAGCTCTCCATGATCGATCGCTGGCCCGTCTCCAAGGACCTGTCCTTTCTCGACCGGCTGACCGATGCGAACCACGGGGGTCTGGGTAATGCAGGTGTTTTGATTCGATCGCTGAAATTTGATCAGATCATAGACGTCCAGCCCGGAATCCTTGCCCTTCTTGCCGTCCTTCGAATCGGCCCGCACCACGATGCGGGTGGCATCAACGCTTTCCACAACCCCGGCTCGACGAGCCTGGATGACATACCCGGAATCTCGCGCGACCACCGCTTCCATTCCCGTCCCGACCAGAGGAGCCTCGGACGTGACCAGCGGAACCGCCTGGCGCTGCATGTTGGAGCCCATCAGCGCGCGATTGGCGTCGTCATGTTCCAGGAACGGCACAAGCGCGGTCGCGACGCTGACCACTTGCTTCGGCGACACGTCCATGTAGTCGATCTTATCCGGAGCGGCCAGCACGAAGTCGCCGCCATGCCGGCACGAGACGGTTTCCGATACCAGCTTGGCGGACCCATCCAATTTCGAGTTGGCTTGGGCAATGATGTATTTGTCGCCCTCGATCGCCGAGAGAAACTCGATTTCATCGGTCACCCGCCCCTTGACGACCTTTCGATACGGCGCCTCGATGAATCCGAATTGGTTGATCCGCGCATAGGTCGCCAGCGATGTAATCAATCCGATATTGGGTCCTTCCGGCGTCTCGATCGGGCAAATGCGACTGTAGTGGGACGGATGCACGTCTCGAACTTCGAACCCGGCCCGCTCTCTCGTAAGCCCGCCCGGACCAAGAGCGGACAGACGGCGTTTATGCGTGATTTCAGCTAGTGGGTTCGTTTGGTCCATGAATTGAGACAACTGACTGCTGCTGAAAAATTCCTTCACGGCCGCGACAACCGGTTTGGCATTGATCAAGTCATGCGGGAGCACCGTTTCCATATCGAGAAGATTCATGCGTTCCTTGATGCTTCGCTCCATCCGCACCAGGCCCAGCCGGAACTGATTTTCCAAGAGTTCGCCCACGGATCGCACACGGCGATTACCCAAGTGATCGATATCGTCGATTTCCCCTTTGCCGATCTTCAGATTGACGAGATAGCGGATGACTTCCACGATATCCTGAGCCGTCAGGGTGCGCTGCTCAAGCGGCAAGTCCAAACCAAGTTTCTTGTTCAGCTTGAGCCGGCCGACGGGAGACAAATCGTAACGCTTGGAATTCAGAAAGAGATTGTCGAATAAAGCTCTCGCCGTATCGACCGAGGGTGTCTCACCGGGACGAAGGCGGCGATAGATTTCGACCATCGCTTCTTCTTTCGACGTGATCTTCTCCATCCCCAACGTGTCGAGAATGACCGGCGTGGCGGTCGCCATATCGAGATAAATGACCTTGAATTCTTCGACATCGCTTTCAGCGATCTGCTCCACAATCTCGGCGGTCAAGCGCTGATTTTTCTCCGCCAACACGTTTTTCTTCGAGTCGACCAATTCCGTAAGGGTGGCACGCCCCACCAACTCGGCGGGCAGCAGGGGAATTTCCTTCACCCCTGAAGCCTTCAACTTGGCGATCAACCCCTTCGTCAGCCTGGCCCCCTCTCGCACCAGCGGTTCCTTACCGCCCTTATCCAGCACCTCGGCGGAACAGCGAAGTCCATGGTGGATTTCCGGATCCAGCTTACGGAACATCTTCCCCTTCGACACGCGAATTTCTTCGACGGGGTAATACATCTTCAGCAAATCGTCGCTTGAGAAACCGAAGGCTTTCAACAGGATGGTGGCCGGCATTTTCCGACGACGATCGATCCGCACATAGAGGATATCCCTGGCATCGAACTCAAAATCGAGCCATGAGCCCCGATAGGGAATGATTCTGGCCGAATACAAGACCTTGCCGCTCGCATGGGTTCGACCCTTATCGTGCGTAAACGACGCACCCGGCGACCGGTGAAGCTGACTGACGACGACTCGCTCGGTCCCGTTGACGATAAAGGTCCCTCGCTCGGTCATGAGCGGCAGTTCGCCGACATAGACCTCCTGCTCGCGCACATCGAGCACTTTCTTTCGAGGTCCCTTATCCTCCTTATCGAGGACGACCAGGCGGACACGCAGCTTCAACGGAACCGCGAAGGTCATACCCTGCTCAAGACATTCTCGCTCGTCGTATTTGGGCGTCCCTAGGGTGTAACTCGAAAATTCGAGCACGGCCGTGTTGTTATAATCCGGGATCGGAAACACACTGGCCAACGCCGCTTGCAACCCATGATCCTTCCGACGCTCCGATTCGACTTCAAATTGCAAAAACTCTTCGTAGGAGCGTTTCTGGATTTCGATCAGATCCGGGATATCGATGTTGGTTCGAATGCGAGAAAAATCTTTCCGCTCGACGAACTCTTGCAGAGTCGTTTCGGACATTCCTACTCCTCCACGCTGGTTTGGCGGTGAACGGTGGTCAATGGTCATGGGTCATTAGTCAACTGGAAACCCAGCCGGGCTTCGAACGATCAACCAATGACCAGTGACCGATGACATCTTTTTTACTTGATTTCGACCTTCGCACCGCTTTCTTCGAGCTTCTTCTTCATCGTATCGGCTTCATCCTTGGCCACCCCGGTCTTGACCGGCTTCGGCGCGCCCTCGACAAGGTCCTTCGCTTCCTTCAGACCGAGACTTGTCAGCTCCCGAACCACCTTGATGACTTGGATTTTCTTATCAGCCGGTGCCGACGCGAGAATGACGTCGAATGCCGTCTTCTCTTCGGCAGGAGCCGCCGCCCCGCCGCCTGCAGCCGGCGCAGCCGCCATGGCAACCGGAGCCGCCGCCGTCACTCCAAACCGCGTCTCCAGCCCTTTCACCAGTTCGGCCAAGTCGAGCACACTCATACCCTCGATTGCCTTGATCAATTCCTCTTGCGACAACTTTCCCTCTGTAGCTGGCATGTCCCCTTCTCCTTTCCGTTTATCCTGAATGGCTGCAATGACTCGCACAAACTTCGACAAGACCGCGCTCAACGTATAGACAACCCCACGAATCGGCCCCTGCATGGCCGAAAGCAACATCGCAATAAGCACTTCTTTCTTCGGCAGTTTCGCGACGGCGGCCAGTTCAGCCGGCTCGAGAATCTTGCCTTCCAGCACCCCGACCGTCATGCGAATCTTCTGGTCGCGCTTTTCAGCACCGATGAAATCCTTCAACACCTTGGTCGGCAATACCGGATCGTCGTACCCGATAACAACCCCGGTCGGTCCCTTGAGATGAACCGCGAGCCCGGCCAAGACCGTCCCCTCGGCGGCACGCGCCGCGAGCGTATTCTTCACGATTCGATATTCGGCCTTTGCCCCGCGGAGCTGCTTGCGCAACTCGGTGACCTCGTTGACCGGAAGTCCGACGCATTCCGTCAGGATAGCCAGCCGGGCGCGACCGAATTTTTCGGTCAACTCCGCCACTGCCGTAACCTTCTCTTCCTTTTTCATCACTCCCTCTTTCGTCGTTATTCGTTAACCGTTTTGACGATTCACGATTGACGTTGAACGGTCCTTAGCTCCATTGCTTGGTCAGCGCAACGGTGTCCAACTTCACACCGGGACCCATCGTGCTCGCAATCGTGGCGCTCTTGAGATACCGCCCCTTGCATGAGGCGGGCTTCGCCTTGATGACGGATTCAATGATGGCCGAGGCATTGTCGTACAGCTTCGTGGGGTCGAAGGACACTTTTCCGACCGGCACATGCACGATACCGGCTTTCTCAACCTTGAACTCCACACGCCCTTTTCGAATGTCGGCGACCGCTTTCCCGACTTCGAACGTCACGGTGCCGGTCTTAGGATTCGGCATCAACCCCCGAGGGCCGAGCACCTTCCCGAGCTTTCCGACGGAGGCCATAAGGTCCGGCGTGGAAATGGCGCAATCGAAATCCATCCATCCGCCCTTGATTTTCTCCATCAAGTCGTCGGCCCCGACATAGTCGGCTCCCGCCTGCCGCGCCTCCTGCTCCTTTTCACCTTTGGCAAACACCAAGACACGAACCTTTTTCCCTGTGCCGTGCGGAAGCGACGCCGTCCCTCGGACCAGCTGATCCGAGCGCTTCGGATCGATCCCCAACCGGAGCGCAAGGTCGACCGATTCATCAAACTTCGTATAGGACGATCGCTTCACGGTTTCAACGGCTTCCCGCAATCCATAGACGCGCGGCTCGACATTCTTGATCGCCGCATTCATTTTCTTTCCCATGACCAGACACTCCTTCGATCTCGATATTAGCCTTGGATAACGACACCCATGCTACGGGCGGTCCCTTCGATGATTTTCGTCGCCCCTTCCACATCGGCCGCATTCAGATCGGCCATCTTCTTCCGAGCGATTTCGTTCAACTGTTGCCTGGTGATTTTTCCCACCTTATCCTTCTGCGGCACACCGGATCCCTTGATGATCCCGGCGGCTTTCTTGAGGAGGTCCGAAGCCGGGGGAGTCTTCATGATAAAGCTGAAGGTACGATCCTTGTAGACCGTAATGATGACGGGGATAATGCTGTCCCCCTCCTTCTGGGTCTTGGCATTGAACTGCTTACAAAACTCCATAATATTGACTCCATGTTGCCCCAACGAGGGGCCGACAGGAGGAGCCGGATTGGCCTTGCCGGCCGGAATTTGCAACTTGATCTGTGCCGAAATTTCTTTCGCCATTTCGCTCTCTTTCTCCTACGCGATCGACCATCAACGTTCAGCCCTCACGCGACTGAAGAGCGGCGTCGACCGATCGGCTTAAATCCGTTCGACCTGCAAAAATCCCAATTCAACCGGGGTCGACCGGCCGAAAATACTCACCATCACCTTCACCCGACTATGGTCCTGATCGACCTCTTCAACCACGCCGTTAAACCCAAGGAAGGGTCCATCAATGATGCGAACGTTATCGCTCTTAATGAACTTGACCTGCTCCCGAGGCTCGGCTTGACCCGCATCAACCTGCTTGAGCAAGGACTCTACTTCATCATTGGTCAGAGGGGTCGGCACCGACCCTCCCCCGACAAATCCTGTAACTTTTGGCGTCTCCTTGATCATCTGCACGGTCTCATCTCCCAACGGAGACTCCAACTCCACGAGGACGTAGCCCGGATAGAACTTTCGTCGAGAAGTCCGTCGCTTTCCATCCTTAATTTCAATGACATCCTCTGTCGGAACGAGCACCTGCCCCAGCTTCTCAACAAGCCCCATCTGATTTGCGCGCTCCATGAGGCTGGTCTTCACGCGCCCCTCAAAACCCGCGTACGTATGAATGACGTACCAGTTCTTTGTCATGCACCACCCTCAGGCCTTCGATGAATTACCGCCGACTTTCCCTAATTCCTCTGCTTGCCGACCTAGATAAACTTCGCGACCAACCACGAAAGGAATGAGTCAATGACGGACAGGTACAGAGACATGAGGATACAGAACACGATCACCACCGTCGTTGATCCGATGGTTTCCGGGCGACTTGGAAATGAAACCTTTTTCAGCTCCGCCCGCACGTCCGTCACAAACAACCGAATCGATTCTGTCATACGCTTAAACATCGGTGACTCCGTTGCCTAATCACGCCAGCCCGCTACCAGCGCCATGCTCACCAAGTCTCCTAGAGACGCCCATCCGCCGGTAGCAATCCACTTGCATGCCCGCGAAGCACTTACAGAATTCCGCATCAAGCCCAATTCCGATAGCCATTCAGATCACGCCGGCGAGGCTTGGCAGGGGCACTAGGATTTGAACCTAGACTCTCGGTTTTGGAGACCGATGTGCTGCCGTTGACACCATGCCCCTGCTCGAACGTAAGGCGTGAGGCACCAGCCAATCGGTGAGGCTCCCCACCCCGAACGATCCATCCCTCGCGTCTCGCCTTATTTCACCTCTTTATGAGGCACGTGCTTCCGGCAAAACTTACAAAACTTGTTTCGCTCCAACCGGTCGGGATCGTTCTTCTTGTTTTTCATGGTCGAGTAATTCCGCTGTTTACAGAGAGTACAAGCCATGTCGATAATTTCGCGCATCTCTTTCTCCTCGATACAAGCCGACAAGACCGCATGCCGACAATCACCGCAACATCAATGTCAGCCTGACGACCGTCCTCCAGCCGATTTCAACTACGCCAGAATTTCCGTGACGACGCCCGAGCCGACCGTCTTGCCGCCCTCGCGCACGGCAAACCGGAGCCCCTGCTCCATGGCGATCGGACTGATCAATTCCCCCGTCACACTGACATTGTCGCCCG